>CAZOAX010000039.1:0-11293 GCA_964577735.1 uncultured bacterium | reverse complement strand
TCCCGCTAGAGCAATTTCAGATAGATAAAGAAAAGATGAGCGCAATAAAAAAAATGATTGCTGAAGGCTCAATGAATGATTTTCCGAATTTTTCATCCGATGCGCAGTTCCTTTTTTACGAAAAGGCCATCTCTTTCTATGATCAGGCCCTCTATGAAAAGTCAATTGACGCGTTCGCTTTCTTGACGGCCATTAATCCAAATGTACAGGCATTTTGGATCGCCCTGGGCTTAAGCTACGAGAAGAATTTAAACTATCCAGATGCCATCGACTGCCTTGAAGCCGCCATCCAATGCGAGCCCAATGACTTTAACCCTTACTACGGCATCCTCCGCTGTTCCGAAGCGCTCAAGGACTACGCTCGGCTCGAAGAGTTGCTAAACGTCGCCAAAGAAAATGAAGCCCTTAAAGAAGAGGCTCAAGACCTCCTCGACTACCTCCACCCCGACCCCACCGAATAAAAAATGATAACTTTCTTCCTTTTCAAAATTAAACGCTCGTGCGCTGCCTGCAGCGCGCACTAAAGGCGCAAGGACGCAGAGCCTTCGGCGGTACTCACATTATCATTCATGAAAGTTAGGCTTTTTGCGCTCGTTCCGAGCGCAAAAACTTCTATTGAAGAAGAAAGTTCCTTTCTTCTTCAGGATTAGGAAACTTTTACTGCCGAAGGCTCTGCGCCTTTGCGCCTTTAGTGCGCACTGCAGGCTGCGCACGAGCGTTTAATTTTATAGGTCGGGATCTAAAATGCTTCAGGCGGTTGTTTTTAGTTGATTCTTTCAGTGAGGCTGTTTACGAGGTATTTGGCGAAGTGGGCATGGTAGAGGAGGCCGCTTGAGCCCATGCCGGCAAGGACGGAGTGCCTTTCATCAAGGACTTTGGCAATCGGCATACGGGTGGGCGTAGTGGCTCTGATTCCGGCTCTGACGTTGATTATTTTGCAGCCGGCAAGTTTAGGATATAGCTCGAGGGCTTTTGGCAGGAGGGCTTGAATGGCTATTTCGGCATCTGGATTTGCATCATTAAAGTGATGTTCGTAGGTGGCGCCGATGATGGCTTTTTTTTGATCAGAGGACATGGCGAGATAGACTTGTGATATGAGTGTGTAGGGGAGTGGGGGTAATTCTTCCGGCCATTCGATTTCAAGGAGCTGTCCTTTCAGGGGGTGCAGGGGAAGGTTTGTGAAAGGTGTTAGTTCTTTTGTGTAGGACCCCATGGCACCGATGATATGATCAAATTCTGTAAGTTCATCTGTTATGTCTTGAAGTTTTACAATGAGGCCTTTTTCAATACAGGCACGCTTAAGAGCATCCAGGTAATTGTTTGTGTCGATTGTGAGGCCGGATTGAATGAAGATGCCAGGCCCTGATGCCATGTTGGGGTCATAGGCTTTGCAATCATTAAGCCAAGTGACGTCTGAGTGGGATTTTGCACATTCGGAATAGGCTGTTATTTGTTTTTCTGTATGAGCAAGGCGAACGATGCCTTCATTCAGGGCTAGTGGTAGATCAGTGTATCTGCTTGCGATTCCAATAAGGTTCCGTGTTTCTTTTTCGGCCTCAGTTGCAAGGGGATTGAGTTTTGCGTAAAGGCCCATGTATTTATGCAAGATTCCGGCTGAGATGCGGGATGCTTCGTTGCCTTTGCTAAAGAGTGTGACTTCTATTGGCTGATTAGAATTTAGGAGATACCAGCAGGCTGCAAGGCCTGTAAATCCGGAACCGATTACTGCATATTTTTTTGATTTCATGAGGTAATATTATCGCTTTTCCTTTATTGTAATGCAATAGATTGGAGGGGTTATGCAGGATTTGCGGAAGGTTTTCATGGTTCTTGCAGCAGGGGTCGCAGCTGCATTTTTGTTAACGACTTTTTTCATTTCATACTATGGGCCAAGCGGCAATTACGTTTTAAGCCAAACCCTTTTAAATCCAGAAATGCTCACCTCACTCAATTATAACGACTTTGATCCCAAGACAAGTGAAAACGACCGTTTTATTTTCGATCATATTCTCTATGAAGTAGGTGGGACGCCTGCAAAAAAAGTGAGCATGGATCAGTATAAAAAGATCTATCAGGCCTTAAGTAAAGACACAAGCGTGACAAATAGCTTGGCGCAGTATCCGGCGAGCTCTCCTAAGTTAACTCTGTATGTCCGAACTGAAAGTCCGGCTAAATGGCAGTTTGCAACCAAGATTTTCCAGCAGCTGCAGATCGATGCTTCCGGCAATTATTACCGTGTCGAGCTTCATGAGGACAATGTTGGGACACATTGGGTGGAGTTTCCTCATCAGAATGTTAAATCTTTAGTGGAAACCATTTTAAATGATTAATACGGCGACTTTTCTTGGGACAGGCAGCTCTCTTGGTGTACCTTTGATCGGCTGTCCTTGCGAGGTGTGCAGGTCTGACAATCCGAAAAATAAACGTTTACGTTCCTCCATGCTTCTGAATGTAGATGGCAAACAGATTGTCATTGACACAGGGCCTGATTTTCGGACGCAAGCACTTCGGGAAAATTTGTGTGCGCTTGATGGGGTGATCTTTACCCATTCTCATCACGATCATGTAGCCGGTATTGATGATTTGAGGGTCTTTTCGTTTCGTAATAAAGAGCCACTTCCATGTCTTGCGTCAGATGAAACAGCTCTTGATTTAGAGAACCGGTATTTTTTTATGTTTAAAAAACAGGAAACAGATCCGACAGCCATCCCACGTTTGCGCCTGATTAGACTTCCCAAAAAGGAAGGTGAGATCGATTTTCTTGGTATTCCCATCCAATATTTTTCATATGAACAGATCGGCATGGAAGTGACAGGGATTAGAATTGGAACGTTTGCTTATGTGACAGATATTAAAAAATATGATGAGCGTATTATCGATGATCTTGCCGGTGTCAAAACGCTTGTGATCAGCGCCCTCAGGTTCACCAGTTCCTATATGCATCTGACAGTGGATGAGGCGGTTGATTTCATTAAAAAGGTCAAGTGTGAAAAGGCGTATTTGACACACATCAGTCATGAGATCGATCATGATAAGGTAAATGCCTGCTTGCCATCATCCGTTGAGTTAGCTTATGATGGTTTGAAAATTAATATTTAAGTTTCCCATGACGCACAAAAATACAGTTGTTAAAGAGCGCGCTCTTTTGATCTCCACCTACAAAGATGCAAGGCTAAAAGGGTCTTGTGAAGAGCATTTAGATGAACTGGCTCTTTTGACAGAGACCTATGGCGCCGACGTCGTAGAAAAAATAAGTTGCTTTTTACGTGTTTATGACTCTGCCACAGTGCTTTCAAGTGGTAAATTAGATGAAGTGATCAAGCGTGCAGCTGAATTAGAACTCGATATTATTGTGATGGACGACGAGCTTTCGCCAAGTCAGCAAAGAAATTTGGAAGCAGCGATCAAACTACCTGTGATGGACCGCACAGAGCTTATTTTAAAAGTTTTTGCAGCACGGGCAGTGACAAAAGAGGCGCGCGCTCAAATCGAACTTGCAAAAGTTCGCTATGAAGCCCCTCGTTTGAAAAGACTCTGGACGCATCTTTCAAGACAAGGTGGCAGTGCTGGAGGTGGTTCCGGAGGTGGTGGCGGGCATTTGAAAGGGGAAGGGGAGAAGCAGATTGAGATCGATAGACGCCTTCTCCAGAAAAAAATCGAAGGACTTCAGGATGAAATTGAAGAGGTTCGCCTTAATCGTCAAACGCAAAGAAGTTCACGCGAAAGATCAGGCATCCCCACGTTTGCTATTGTGGGCTATACCAATGCAGGTAAATCGACTTTGATGAATGCAATGACGGAAGCTGGTGTGTTTGTCGAGAACAAGCTTTTTGCCACACTTGATACAACAACACGTAAATTTACACTGCCGACCAAGCAGGAAATTTTGCTCATCGATACGGTTGGATTTATTAGGAAACTTCCCCATTTACTTGTGGCAGCATTTAAAGGGACGCTTGAAGAAGCGCTATTTGCCGATATTTTGATCAACCTTGTGGACATTAGCGATCCTGCTGTTTTTGAGCATGTAGAGACTACGATTTCAGTCCTCGGAGAGCTTGGAATGGAGTCGAGGCCGATCATCCACGTGCTTAACAAGATCGATCGCTTAGAGAACAAAAATATCATTCGACAATATAAGATCAAGTACCCGAATGTTGTAGAGATTTCAGCCCTCACAAAGGAAGGTATTCCGGAACTTGTTGAAGCGATGGTGACTGAGCTTAAAAAACAGCGGACGCTTGTTACTTTAAAAGTGGATCAAAGCGAGTATGCGGTTGTCAGTGAAGTGATGAAGCTTGGCCACGTGCATAATACTGAGTATGAGGGGAATGATGTGATTATTTCAGTTGAGCTGCCTAATGCTATCGCAGCTAAATTAAAACGCTACATCCAACAATAATCTATGATGCAAATTCAAGAGATTCCAACTTTTGATAGGCCAAGAGAGCGATTAAGACGCCTTGGTGCATCTGTATTGCGGTCAGATGAGCTTCTCGCAATCCTTCTTGGTTCCGGCTCAAAAAAAGATCCAGTCTTGGAAGTTTCAAGAGAGTTGATCCGCAAATTTGGTTCCATTGACGGGTTGTCCCGCGCAAGTCTTGAAGAGCTTCAAGAAATTTCTGGTATCGGCCTTGCCAAAGCCCTCACATTGAAAGCGGCGTTTGAACTTTCATCGAGATCGCAAAGTCAAAATAATGATAATCCTTTCATTAAAACCGCAAAAGATGCCTATTTGGCTGCAAGACATCTGATAAAAAATGAAAAACGGGAACTTTTTTTGACTTTGCTGCTTAATGTGCGTAATCAGATAATTTCAATTGAAATTATTAGTGTAGGAATATTGACGGCCACACTTGTTCATCCAAGAGAGGTTTTTGCGCCTGCAATTCAAAAAAAAGCTAATTCGATTATTGTCATGCATAATCATCCAAGTACATGCCTTAAGCCTTCCACTGAAGATTTAGAAATCACAAAGCAGCTTAAAGATGCTTCCCAAGTGATAGGGATTCCTCTTGTCGATCATTTAATTATAACTGAAAATAACTATTTTTCATTTAGAGAAAGTGGATTAATATTTTAATTAGCATGTAGATGTTAATACCCATTCAATATATAATGTGTTTGTAAAAACATTTTGGGTGACTAATGACCACAGTGACTAATCAATTGAATAAAAGTCCAAGTTTTCGCGCGGCTTTGTCAAATGGAAATTCAAATTCGATTTCAAGAAAGGGAAGCCAGGTTCTTTTAAACAAGGATCCAGCGGTTACTCAAGTGGTCCTTCCTGTTCCCAATAGAATTCCTCCAAAACAGAAAGAAGAACCCTCCTTTTTGGATCGCATGATGATGGGACTCGGAGCATTTGGGGCGAGGACAGTTTTAGCATTTACCTCCACTAAGACACGGGATATCAACATCATTCGCTCATGTGTGCCTCGATCGGATGAAATTTTGAGCTTTATCCAAGATGAACACCCCAGACTGCAGCAAATCATTGCAAAGCAAATTCCAGTTCTTGATGAGTTCATCAAAGGTCATGGTGAAACAGCTGATCAGGTAATGGAAGAGCTTATTCTGCACCTTTTTGGAAATTTAGTATTAGAGACTATTCCACAGCCACTTAAAATGATCGCAATTAATGGCGGAAGACTTCCGGATCCTTACCAAATTGAGCCGGAAGCTTTAATCGAAAAATGCATGCAAAGACTTCTTGAGGTTGTCGGCCCTCATTTGAATAATGCAGATATGCAAGTCAAAACAGCTGAAGACATTTCAAGCGGGCTTTTTAATCCTCTTGCAAACGATCTATTTAACTTATTGTTGCCCCAGGATGATGTTTTTAGAGGCTTGATACCAGACTTTGTGCTGCCTAGCATTACTAAATGGATTGCAGATCAATTTTTGGCAGGATATGCGCCCTTTAAAAATAAGGTTTTGGGGATTGAGTATGAGTCGTCTGATGAGCCAAGCCCTATCCAGGAAGAGTTAAGTTATTATATTCCAATGATCCTTGAAAAGGTGGCAGATTACTCAATTAAGCAAGATCTTGCTTTTTTTCAAAAATTAACCGGTCAAAATGATATTCAAGAAATAGTCGAAAAACTGACAGGGCCTTTTCTTGACCTTATAGAGTTGCCACTTAATAAAATGGAATCCTTTGGGTGTGATCAGGATTTAGTGCATAAATCAGCTCAAGCGGCTCTGCTAAGGACTCTTTCGAATGCTTGTTCTGTTATATTCAAAAATAAAATTAATAAAGAACGGGAAATATCGACTGATGATCTCTTACGTAAAACTGTTAGCTATTTTACCAAGAAATTAAGGAAGGATTTTAAGGAAGCAGATCGCCATGCAACTGCATTGGAGCTGTTTTATCCAGCATCAGAATCGCTTGTCTGCTTGTTTTTACCCCAATTTGAATGGTTTAGTCCTATAGTCGAAAGGAATCATGATCTCCTAAAGCCAATTGCTGAGGTGCATTTATCTTTTTACAACGCAACGGTTAATGATGATAGTGAAGAGGTGTACAAGGCAAGGTTACGGGATGTACTCTGGAATTATAATGATGTGGTTGCTTCCGGCAAGTTCGGCGCCTCTCGCGTTCCATTGGACAAACCAACAAAAGCTCAATCTATCATGGCCGGTCTTGAGCCTACCGTTGAACAGCTTTATCAGCTATGCGATGGGATGCTTGATATCATTCGAAGTGAGGGTGCTAATTACCTCGGTGATATTTCTAAGACACATAAATTCCTTCAGGGTTTTCAAAAGGCGTGGAAACCAGAAAATCAACTTTCAGATGAAGTTTTGACGACGTTTGCCAATGCCATGAATAAGATTTTTCAAGGGGATGATCCTGAGATTCAAATCTTCGGCGACCATTGTCAGCATGTATTGAAGTCGATGATTTTTAAAGGGATGGTCCGTTGGCTTGAGAAAGTGCCGGCAGCTCTTCGAAGCCCGCCTGAAGAATTACTATTCAAAGCTCTTGAATTGCCTTTATCGATCGGAGCTGAAGGTCTTGATCCTGATAATATAGGGCCAACCATCAACGGGTGGATTGATCTTGTTTTTGATGCTGAAGAGGATCTGCCAATTCCAGATTCCATGAAAGATGCTGTAGAGGAGACGATTCGGGAAAATGCGATTGTTCTCGGTTCTAAAATTTACACAGAAGTCACAAGTTGGATTGTCGACCGGGATAATGCAGAGGCAGAGCTTAATGATTTATTCCCGTCAAAAAACCCATTAAAGCTGTGCCGTTTAATTCCTCATCTTGCTGTTGAGGGGATTCCTTATGCGATCCGGGAGAACCAGGAAGAAATTGTAAAACTGATTATGGCGCTGATCAGTTCTTTTCTTCCTCCAAATAGTGACTTGACCCATTTTGAAACGCTTGTTTCTGGACTTGTCAATCAACTTGGGATAAATGATTCAGAAGATTTTAAGAAGCTTTTAGAATTTGCCGGTGAATTCTCAGAAACTGCTGCTATCCGATTTATGGGACGTGTTTTTGGGCGGATCCATCAAATGGAGCTGGATGGAATAAACTTGACGTCGGTCTTAGAAGACATGCTTAAAGGTAATTTGGAGATCGTTACCGAGCATTTGGAAGGCATAACCATCGCTAAGGAAACTTTAAATAAGGGCAATTTAGATCGGGATGAATTGATTCAATCCTTTGATGCACAAGGAATCCTTCATTCAGCGCTTAAAGATGATGCAAACAAGAGAGCATTTTTTAAAAAGTTGACATTGACGATTTTTAAAATTTTTAAAATTAAAAAAGACAGCGATTTTCCTGTACCGGATTATGCCAAAGAAACGGTCTATGACCTTGTTAAGCAGAGTGTGCCGGATCTATTGAATAACGCCTGCGATCATGTGCGCAACGCTTCGACGATTCACAGCATCCTGGTATCCGCTCTAAATCAAGCCATAAAAGATGATGGTATTTCGATTCTTGATCGGCTGTTTTCTCAGGAACATAAAGACTTTAAGGAACATTTGAAGGATCTTGATTCCAAGTTCAGCGATCAATTTCAATCCGATCTCCAAGAAGTACTTGGGAGAACTGTTCAAGCATTAGTAGGTTTGCAAACAGATCGGATACCTAAATATTTGGTCTCGCATGAAGGATTAAAAAATTATGCAGCTGAGGCAATCGGACAACCTCTCAGGTCTGAATTACGCAATAAAAAAACAGGAAATCCGATCTCCTTGCTGACTATGTTGGATGGGGTGTTTGAACAAGTCAGTGATAGCCTGGCTCCTTCTATCTGGGAAGATGATACGCTTGTTTATCTAGAAACTTCCTTCAAAGGGGAAATTCAGGTGGACACACAAACAGGAGAGGCAAAACAAACAGAAGCTCCTAATCTGGCCAGGTTTTTTCCTAAAACAAAGAAAGAAAAAGCTCTTAAATCGAAGTACGACGCTTATCATTTGAGAAAAACTAAAAAAAATGTTCCGCGCTATTTAAGAAAATTGATCAGTGATCAGACAAGCCAGATTGCAATTGAAGCTTTCATTCTTTTTTGGGCTCATCTTGAAAAGGAATTCAGTCAGTGGCTTGTCACCCATATCGGCGAAAAGTATGGGGAAAAAGTCTATAATGCCTTGCTTCCTGTTACCCGCTGGGTCATTAAATACCCTCTCAGTGTCGGAATGATCATTTTCAACTATTCGATCTGGATGATTGCAAGCCAAGTGCTTAAATGGGTTTTATCCAGGGAGGCTGAGGAAATAGTTAACGACGTTAATATCAATATCCATGATAATGCTATCTACAAAGGACTTGAGTTGATCTTGGAACGGTATGCAGATGAGCTTGCTTCTATTGCAGAGGATGATCTAAGTGATTCAGATTCAAGTGCTAGCGATTTTTTCGATGATTTTATAGATGATAATTTAAATGACTTGGATGAAACCTAAGAAAGGAAAGAATGACCTCGCCCATAACTATTACTGAAAAGATTCAACCATTTTCTCATTTACCGGGAACTAAGTTTCCTATTCCATTTTCTGACAAGGGGTTACAGGTTTTCCCTGCGGCTTTAATTTTGTACCCTGAGAATCAATTAATCCCCTTAAACATTAAGGGACCTGTTAAAAATTTCACCAGTATGCTTGATTTGGAGAAAGGAACTGTAAAAGTATTTGGCGAGGCAGTCTCCGGGTACTTCCGTTATTATATATTTACAGTAGATGGGAAAATTTGTTTTTTTCAAGATAGAGGAGAGGCTTTGTTACCGGAAGGGACATCCTTGGCAAAAGTCAATCAGCTGCCTTCTTCTAAAAAGTTTGAAAAATTTTCGCTAGGTTCAAATAAAAGCCAGGACTGGGAGCTTGTGAAACGGCGTGAAAATTTAGAGGAAATCCTGCCTGTCTGGTATCGCCTCGGTCAAATGTTTAAATGCCCATATGGGCATTCATCTTCCCTTTTAAAAGAGTTGACCCAGGAATCAAGTTTTTTGAACCTCTTTAATGCGGGGTTTTCAGGAATATTTCATCCTGAATCATTTGACTCAAATTACTTAGGCTTTGCTCTTCCTCCAGTAGGGCAAGGGCAAAATCCCTTATCATCCTTGGTTGAAGGATTTAACAAAATCCGCTCCCTTCTCATTTTGGAAAAGGACTCTACTTGCCAGGTTTTGCCTGAAATCCTTTCATTTTTTCCTCATGGTAAAATTACAGGTCTTCAAACCTCGTTTGGAGAAGTGGATGTAGAATGGACCAAAAATCGCATGAGGCAAATGGTGGTGCGTTGCACTAAGCAAAGTCATGTGCAGTTTTCATTTCCCAAGACGCATAAACGGTGCAGGTTACAAGCTTCTGATCTTCATTTGAATCTAACTTTGAATTGCAGTCTTGACTTAAGGGCCAATACCCACTATTTTCTAAGTCATTTCCAGGAATAAGAAATGCAGTCAGGTCCCTTCGCACTACATGATCCCCATGCGTATCTGGGGGTACATTTAGACAGAAATATGAAAATCATCCGGCAATTAAGACCGGGAGCTATCGAAGTGTACTGAGAGGTGAAAGGGAAGATCGTCCCATTTCGAAAAGAGAAAGAAGGTGTTTTTACTTTTGAAGTGAACTCTGACGTAACTTTAAGTGATTACAGGATTTATCACCCAAATGGACTTCTCGCGCATGACCCCTATGCATTTTTGCCTTCGATTGGTGAAAAGGACCTCTATTTATTTGCACGTGGCGTCAATTATGAGCTCTATAATATTCTTGGAGCGCATCGTATATGCCATCAAGGCATATGGGGTGTGAGATTTGCCGTCTGGGCCCCAGCTGCACGTTCAGTAGCCGTCGTTGCTGACTTCAATCAATGGAACGGGCTTTTAAATCCTATGCGCTCGCTAGGCTCATCTGGAGTCTTTGAGTTATTTATTCCAGGTCTTGGCCTTGGTCAAAAATATAAATTCGAAATAAGAACGCAAGATGGCAAGCTACTGATCAAAAGCGATCCTTACGCCAATCAAGTGGAAATGCGGCCGAGCAACGCCTCCATTGTTACAGATTTTAACCGGCATGTTTGGAAGGATTCAGAGTGGATTCAAAAAAGGGATCAGGATCGCTACAAATGGCAGCATCAGCCGATCAATATTTATGAACTGCATGCCCATTCATGGAGAACTCCCTACGGACATGTTTTTAATTATCGGGAACTGGCCGTTGAGGTGGCTAATTATTGCTTAGACCTCGGCTATACGCATGTAGAGTTTTTGCCGCTGCAAGAGCATCCGCTTGATGAGTCATGGGGTTATCAGGTGGCTGGCTTTTATGCCCCGACAAGCAGATTTGGTTCCATTGAAGACTTCCAGTGGATGATTGACTATTTGCACAGTAAAAATATTGGAGTGCTCCTGGATTGGGTTCCCGGTCATTTTCCTACCGATCAATTTTCTTTGGAGCGATTTGATGGGACAGCGCTCTATGAGCATGAGGATCCAAGAAAGGGATTTCATCCGGATTGGGGTACCTACATATTTAACTATGGAAGAAATGAAGTCTCTAATTTCTTAATTGCCAATGCCTTTTATTGGTGTGAGAAAATGCACATTGATGGATTTCGATTTGATGCCGTTGCCTCCATGCTCTATCTGGATTATGGACGTAAAGCAGGGGAGTGGATTCCTAATCAATTTGGCGGAAAAGAGAATCTGGAAGCGATAGAGTTTCTAAAGCATGTGAACACTGAAATTAAAGCTAAGTATCCAGGTGTGCTTTTGCTCGCTGAAGAATCAACTGCTTTTCCAAAGGTTACCTATCC
>CAZOAX010000038.1:0-11370 GCA_964577735.1 uncultured bacterium | reverse complement strand
AGGCTGGTCTTGTGACAGCTGAGGCAAATGCTGTGTATGCGAAGCTTGAGGTAGATCGGGCGGCCAATATGATCAAGACAGAGGCCGTTGCGAAAAGGATTTATGATGAACGGTTTAATGCGAACGAGGCGGCTATTGCAGCTGTTAAGTCGGCAAAGGCGCAACTTTTACAGGCCAAGGTGGATTTAGAACATGCCTATGTCGAGGCGCCTATAACGGGGAGAGCTGGAAGAGTAGAGTTGACGGTTGGGAATCTGGTCCAGCCGGGAATTAATGCACCGTTGATGACACGCATTGTAGCAAATAATCCGATCTATGTGGACTTTGAGGTGGATGAGCAAACGTATCTGGATAGCGTGCGCAGTGTGGCACATAATCGGAAGAGCGAGCGGGAAATCCCGGTTCAGCTGTATCTTTTGGGAAATAAGAAGGATGTGTATCAGGGAACCATTTATAGCTTTGATAATAGGCTGGATGTGACGACGGGGACTATTCGAGCGCGGGCCAAATTTGAAAATCCGGATGGGGTGCTTGTTCCGGGGATGTTTGTGACTGTTGCACTTGGTCAAAGCGAAAAAGATGTCCTATTGATTCCTCAATCGGCGATCAATTCGGATCAAAGTAAGAAGTACGTTTATGTTGTGGACAAGGACAATAAGGCCACCTTTCGAGAGATTGTTTTAGGGCCTGAATATGGTAGTCAACGGATCGTTTTGCAAGGATTGCAACCCGGCGATCAGGTGATTGTGAAGGGGATGCAGCATATCAAATCCGGTCAAACGGTTAAAATATGACAGATGGTTTGTCAGAAGACTCTTCGTTAAATATTTCCCGGTTTTTCATTGACCGGCCCATTTTTGCCGGTGTCATTTCATTTGTAATATTCCTGGCGGGTTTGATCTCTATTTTTGTTTTGCCTATCTCGGAGTATCCGGAGGTGGTGCCAGCAACGGTTGTGGTGAAGGCCCAGTTTCCCGGGACGAATCCTAAAACGATTGCTGAAACTGTCGCAACGCCGATTGAAGAGCAGATCAATGGGGTGGAGAACATGCTCTATATGTTCTCTCAATCCAGTAGTGATGGGATGATGACCCTGACGATTACGTTTAGATTGGGCATGGATCCTGATTTAGCCACGCAGCGTGTTCAAAACCGTGTGAACCAGGCGCTGCCCCGTTTACCGGAAGTGACAAGGCTTCTTGGGGTGACTACTGTCAAGAGTTCACCTGACTTGACTATGGTTGTGCATTTGACTTCGCCCAACAATCGCTACGATAAGCTATATCTCCGGAACTATGCTCGTTTAAATATTAAAGATCGTCTGAATAAAATCCGTGGAGTTGGCGATGTAGGATTGTTTGGATCAGGCGACTATGCGATGCGCGTTTGGCTCAATCCTCAAAAAATCGCAGAAAGGGGGTTGATTGCGTCGGAAGTGATCGATGCGATCAGACGGCAGAACGTCCAAGTTTCAGCCGGTGTGATTGGAGGGCCTCCTTATGGGAATGATGTCGATTTGCAACGTCCGATCAATGTTTTAGGTAGGTTGCAATCGCCGGAAGAATTTGAAAATATCGTCATCAAGCAAGAGAACGGCGTTGTCACGAGGCTAAAAGATGTGGCGCGAGTAGAGTTGGATTCTTCTGAATATGCTTTGCGATCGCTTTTAGATAATAAAGATGCTGTCGCCATCCCAATCTTCCAGACGCCGGGATCTAACGCCATTGATATTTCGAATCAAGTGCGCAGCACGATGGCAGAGCTTAAGCAGAGCTTCCCGGAAGACTTGGATTATACGATTGTATACGACCCGACAGTCTTTGTAAGAGATTCGATCAGTGCTGTAATTCATACTTTGATCGAGGCATTGATCCTTGTGATCATTGTGGTGATCGTCTTTTTACAGACCTGGCGTGCTTCGATCATTCCACTTTTAACAATTCCTGTTTCAATTATCGGAACGTTTGCTGTGATGTATGTCTTTGGTTTTTCGATCAATGTTCTTTCTCTTTTTGGTTTGGTGCTTGCAATCGGGATTGTGGTGGACGATGCGATCGTTGTGGTGGAGAACGTGGAGAGAAATATAGAGAACGGCCTGAAGCCAAGGGCTGCGACTATTCGGGCGATGAGCGAAGTGACTAGTCCAATCATTGCGATTACAATGGTCCTTTGCGCTGTTTTCGTGCCGATTGCTTTTATCAGTGGTTTGACAGGGCAGTTTTACCGACAATTTGCCTTGACGATTGCCTTTTCGACTGTGATCTCTGCATTTAACTCATTAACTCTAAGTCCGGCGCTAGCTGTTCTTATTTTGCAGGAAAAAGGTGCTCCTAAAGATCGGTTATCGCGAATCATTGATCGTATATTTGGTCCTTTTTTCAATTGGTTTAATCGCGTATTTAAAAGAGCCTCTGAGATCTATGGAGATAATGTCGTCAAAATCATCAAGCATAAAAAAGCGTCCTTTATTTTTTATGGTTTGATGTTGCTATTGACTTATCAGCTATTTCAGATCGTGCCTCCAGGATTTATTCCGACGCAGGATAAGCAGTATTTAGTCAGTTTTGCACAGCTTCCTGAAGGGGCCACATTAGATCGCACGGAAAAAGTGATTCGAGAGATGTCTGACATCGCTTTGAAAGAGCCCGGTGTTCAAAGTGCAGTCGCATTTCCAGGACTCTCCATTAATGGATTTATCAACAATCCAAGTTCTGGGATTGTTTTTGTTTCTTTGAAACCTTTTGATGAACGGAAGGAAAGCGATCTTTCCGGTCCTGCCATTACCCAGAAGCTACAGCAAAAGTATTCCCAAATTCAGGATGCAACGATCGGTATTTTCCCACCGCCCTCAGTTCAAGGTCTAGGTACAGTAGGAGGCTTTAAACTTGAAATTGAAGATCGCAATGATCTTGGGTATGGTGCGCTGGAAAGCACTGTCAAAGAAGTGCTCAATCAAGCTTATCAAGAACCAAGTCTTGTTGGCGTGTTTACAAGTTTTAAAAATAACTCACCGCAGCTCTTTGTCGATTTAGATCGCACGAAAGCTACCCAGCTGGGCATTGACATCAACCAGGTCTTTGATACGCTGCAAATCTATTTGGGATCGCTTTACATCAACGATTTTAATAAGTTTGGCAGAGTCTATCAGGTTGTGGCTCAAGGAGATAAAGAGTTCAGGTCCAAGCCCGATGATATTTTGAGACTGCAGATCCGCAATCGGGAAGGTAAAATGGTTCCTCTTGGATCTATTGTTAAGATTCGAGACGATGTGGGCCCAGAAACTGCCATGCGCTACAATGCGTTTAGATCAGCTGATATCAACGGAAGCCCGGCGCCTGGGTATTCGACAGGGCAGGCTGAAGCTGCCATTACAAAGATCATAAAAAATGTCCTGCCAAAGGGGATGGCATTTGAATGGACAGAATTGACCTATCAGCAAGTGCTATCGGGTAATACTGCTGTTTTCATATTCCCCTTATGCGTACTACTCATTTACTTGGTGCTTGCAGCGAAGTATGAAAGTCTTTTTCTTCCTATAGTGGTGATCCTGATCGTGCCTTTATGTATTTTGTTTGCTTTGGCAGGAGTTTGGCTCACTAAAGGGGATATCAACATTTTTACGCAGATTGCCTTTTTCGTATTAGCCGGCTTGGCATCTAAAAATGCGATTTTGATCGTGGAGTTTGCAAGAGAGCTTGAATATCACGGGAAGTGCACAGTGGATGCGGCCGTTGAAGCTGCTCATTTGCGCCTACGGCCTATTTTAATGACCTCATTTGCATTTATTATGGGCGTTGTTCCTTTGGTCTTCTCAAGCGGCGCTGGCGCTGAAATGCGTCATATCATGGGAGTTGCCGTATTTGCCGGGATGCTGGGAGTGACATTTTTTGGACTGCTTTTGACACCTGTATTCTATGTTGCACTGCGCGAGCTTGAAAAGAAAATGACCCACACTGAGAAGGTGCATCATCATGAATGTGATTAAAACACTTCTCTTAGTGCTGCTAACCTCTTGTGTCCGGCCTGTCAGCTATCAGGAATCAGGTATCGGAACACCGGAAGTGTGGGAAACTTTCAATGAGCTTCCAGGTAACCCTCTCTACTGGGATAAGCCATTAATCGTTGATGAATGTGCGGAAGTCGAGCAGTGCTGGTGGCAGAATTTTGAGGATCCAACGCTTGATGCCTTTATCGAAAGAGCGCTTATCAACAATAAGACTTTGGGTATTGCCGGAACAAGAATTGAAGAGGCGCGTGCCATCCGTTTGGGGGCATTTTCAACTTTAATGCCGGATATCACATTAAATGCAGATGCTCAACGTGGCAATCAAGGACTCTATACAGCTAATCGTGTACTTTCCTATGAAGATGTCAATTTGCAAGCCGCTTGGGAGCTTGATCTTTTTGGCAAAAATCAAGACCGCTACGCCGCAACCATGGCGCTTGTGCAAAATGAAGTCATTTTAAGACAAGGGGTCATTGTCAGTCTGCTTGCAGAGGTAGCAAGAAGCTACTTTGATTTCCGTAACTACCAAGAGCAGCTTTTAATCGCAGAAAAAAATCTCGAGACTCAAAAACAGACACTTGAGCTTACTGTATTTCAGTTTCAGGAAGCCTATGCCAGTGATTTTGATGTGCAAAGAACGGCAGCTCAGGTGGCGACAACAGAAGCAATTATTCCCACTTTAAGAATTTCACTGGCAGTGACCAAACATCGATTGGATGTTCTTTTAGGCAGTATTCCGGGTGAGAATGATGATCTATTTGCAAGAGAGGAATGCCTAGCGCCGCTGGATCCTTTGATTGTGATCGCTGCTCCTGCGACAGTTTTAGGGACAAGGCCGGATGTGCGTGCAGCAGAACGGAATTTTGCAGCCAGTATTTCAAGCTATGAAGCGGCTAAAAAAGAATGGTTTCCGACTATTAGTTTAGCTGCTTTTTTCGGATTCCAAGCCCTTCAAGGTTTTGATGATGCAAATGGGTTATCTCCCTTAAAGCCCTTTATGCATACCTGGAATGTTGCCGGTTCGCTTGCTCAGCCACTGATCAACTTCGGTCGGATTGAGGCAGACATTGAGGTTGCAGGAGCGCGTGAAAAACGTGCCTATCTGGAATACCAGGAAGTCGTTTTGGAAGCTTTGCAGAATATGGAGGATGCTCTTGCTAATTATCTTTATGAAACCAAACGGAATGCATCTTTAGCCAGTGCAGCTGCACATAATTTGAAAGCGCTAGACCTGTCGCATCAGCAATACACCAATGGTTATACAAACCTTTTGGATGTATTGATCGTACAACGCAACGCTCTCCTTGCAGAATCAGCAGAGGCTGAATCCAGCTACAAGCTCCGCAAGGATCTAGTCAACATCTATACCGCAGCCGGCGGCGGTTGGGCTTGTCTTTGTGTAGATAATTAATTCAATTTTTCTATTGATTATAAATCTCAGCTTAAATTAATATATTAATTTATTATTGGTGGTTTTGTGGAGATAAATAGATTAAATAGTGCTCAGCTTGAGCAGTTTTCAATGAATGCTGTTGTCACTCACTCTTTTTTAGGGGGAAGAAGGTTTAAAGCAAAGATTGAGATCAATGGCAAAAAGAAAAAAATCATTGCCTCAGCAAAAGATATCTATCGCTATATCAAAAAAACTCAAGCTGAACAGCAAATCTTTAATCAATTCCGCGATGTGGAAATAAAAACACGTGATAAAGCTACTTTTCTTAAGCAGCTTAACTGTTTTCAAAAAGGGTACTATTTATTTGTAAAAGCTTTGTTTGGTCTTAAATTTAAAGACACTTGGGAAAATAAAATTATTTGGGATCGACGGCAAATATCGGATCCCTCGTATGATGAGCCTATTCAATATGCATGGCCTACTTTACCTTCGATTGCAAAAAACATCCAGAAGGCTCTTAAAGTTTTTAACGGTAACTCGTGTGAGGCTGTGCTTATTGATGTTTGTGCAGGCCGTGGTCTTGGATTTGGCGTCGGGTTATTTACCCCGGAAAGCGCATATGGTAGCTTAGGTCTTTATGGTCAACCCGTGCAAGACGACATGCAAAATTATTTTGATTGCATAGGAAGCAGGGTATTCAATAATCCAAAAGCGATCATCATTTCTTTGGCTTATTCACCAGATGTTGATGATTATCAAGATCTAACAATACCAAATAATATCTCTTGCAGTGTCTATCACATGAATCGAAAGGAGTATGAAGCCCTGCCACGGGTTTCAGATAGATTGACTCAATTTATGAACACCTTTAACGCAAAGAATTCGGTATGAACTATTTTATTGTTATGCTGCTTTTAGTTTGCTCTGTTTTTAATCATGCGGAGACAGTTTTATACGTCTATCGACCTTTGCTTAATGAGGATGACGTGCGTCATTGGGCAAAAGAACAAGGGCTTGAAATTGTCTCGAATATGCATGTGACTCTGGCGTTTAGCCGCAATGGTATTCAAAATTGGTCTGTTGTTAAAGATGTCAAGCCTTGCAATATCTATAATACTGATCCAAATAAACTTCGTCAGTTTGATCTCTTTGGAAGAAGTGGAACTATTTTAGTGTTAAAACTGAATTCTCCTGAGCTAACCCAGAGGTGGGAAGAGCTTATAGCTGCCGAGGCGACATGGGACTATCCAACATATGAGCCACATATCACATTATCCTATAGTGGATATAACTATGACATTAAGCAGATTATTCCCTACGACGGGGAGTTGATCTTTGGCCCTGAAGTCTATGAATTTAGATAGCGTATAAATAATAAATGCCCTATTTCTGAAAAAAATGGGGTGGTTTATGGCAATACGCATTTTATTTGCTCTTCTATTTTTTACTAATCTTTGGTGTGAAAAGGATAATGGCTCAAGTTTACCCTATCCGACGCCTCCATTTAAGGGAGTCATTGAACGTACATTGAAGGGTTCCAAGCCTGATTTCCCAAGTTTAGTCAAGGCTCCTGCCGGAGCCCCCAATATTTTGCTGATTATGACAGATGATACGGGTTTTGGCGCGACGAGTGCTTTTGGCGGCCCGATTCCAACTCCCACTCTTGAAAAGCTCGCAAAAAGAGGTTTGATCTACAATCAATTCCATACAACGGCGCTTTGCAGTCCGACAAGGGCAGCACTCTTAACCGGCCGCAATCATCACAGTGTCGGAACTGGTACCATTTCTGAATTTGCGACAGGGTATCCCGGCTATGATTCGATCATTCCAAAGAGCGCGGCAACTGTTGCCAATATCCTTTTAGACAATGGATACAACACGGCTTGGTTTGGGAAACATCACCTAATTCCAGACTGGCTTGAAAGTGCGAATGGACCTTTTGATCAGTGGGCAGGTGGCCTTGGATTTGAGTACTTTTATGGATTCTTAGGGGGAGACACAAATCAATGGCATCCAGCACTTTTTGAACAGACAAAGCCGGTATTACCTCCTTTCAATGATCCAAATTATATCCTGATTACAGATCTATCCAATCGTGCGATCGATTGGATGCGCATGCAAAAAACAACAGGTCCGGATAAACCGTTCTTCTTGTATTTTGCACCTAGCAATAGCCACTCACCACACCACGCACCGAAGAGCTGGATTGCTAAGTTCAAAGGACAATTCGATCAGGGGTGGGATAAAGTGCGGGAAGAGACACTCGCAAGACAGAAAAAAATGGGGATTGTACCTGAAAATACTGTGCTAACGCCTCGTCCAGAGGGGGTAGTGGCCTGGGATACTCTGACCCCAGATCAGAAAAAGCTTTATGCACGCATGATGGAAGTCTATGCAGCCAATCTTGCTCAGGGAGATTTCGAGATTGGACGTGTGATCGATGAACTGGCAGCATTAGGTCAGCTTGACAATACGATTATTATTTTTATTGAAGGGGATAATGGAGCGAGTGCAGAGGGAACTCTTCAAGGAACCACAAATGAAGTGGGCTCTATGAACTTCCCAGAAAGCCTTCCATTTTTACTCTCCAAGATGGACGAGCTTGGAAGTGATAAAACCTACAACCACTATCCTGTCGGATGGGCCCATGCGATGGATGCCCCTCTCAAATGGACCAAGCAAGTTGCTTCTCATTTTGGTGGAACACGGAACGGTCTTGTGATTTCCTGGCCAAAGCATATGCAAGAGATGGGGCAGGTGAGATCCCAGTTTCATCATGTGATAGATATCGCTCCAACGATCTTGGAAGCAACCAATATCAAAGCTCCGGAAGTTTATAACGGGATCAAGCAAAAGCCGATGGAAGGCGTTAGCATGGTCTATACGTTCAATGATCCAAAGGCCCCTTCACGGCATACTCAGCAATATTTTGAGATATCCGGCAACCGGGCGATGTATAAAGATGGATGGATCGCAAATACCTATCCTCTAAGAGCTCCATGGCTCGTAGCCGGAGGGTCACCTAATCCTGAAGACTTTCCTTGGGAGCTTTACAATATCACTGAAGATTTTAGCCAATCTCATGATCTTGCAAAAGAACATCCTGAAAAACTAAAAGAGCTTCAGGATCTATTTTGGGTCGAAGCTAAGAAGTACAATGTCCTTCCTTTGGACTCAAGCTTTGGTGAGCGGGCAGACCCTGCAACGCGTCCTAGTATCAATGGAGATAGGAAGGATTTCGTTTACTATCCTGGTATGATCCGTATCACAGAGGGGAGCGCGCCGGATATCAAGAACAAATCCTTCTCTATCAATGCAGATATCCAAGTTCCTGAAAATGGCTCTGAAGGTGTAATCGTCACACAAGGTGGGCGTTTTGGCGGATGGGGACTATTAGTAATGGATGGCAAGCCGTTATTTGTCTATACCGCGACCAATCAACCGGAATATCAATATCGAATCGTTAGCAAAGATACTTTGACTCCTGGTGATCACAACATTAGTTTTGATTTCAAATATGATGGCGGCGGTATCGGAAAAGGGGGCGAAGGAACATTAAAAGTAGACGGTAAAACCGTGGCTCAAGGACGTATTGAGCATACCGTGCCGATCCGCTTTTCATTGGATGAAAGCTTTGATGTGGGAATGGATACCGGAACGCCTGTGATTGATGATTATGAGTCTAAAATGCCCTTTACTTATACCGGAAAGCTGAAGAACGTGCGCATCCACTTGGGCGATGAAAAGCTTGAGGATGAAGAATTCAAGGCATTAAACGCTAAAACGGCTCAGATCCGCGAGTAAGTTTTGGATAAGGAGTTCAGATAGCCATTTCTCATAGGCATCTGAACTCCATTTTTGCTCGATCACAAGCATGCGGTATAGATCTCTTCCGGTCAAGGCCCATAAGATATCGCGTGCTTTTGAGGGTTTTAACTTAAGCGAGTTCTCTTTTACCATAGCCTTGATGGTCACTTCTTGTCTTTGAAAGCGTCTCTCTTCTTTTTCCAATTCTAGTGCTTTAAATTCCGGTGCAAGGACAGCGGCTCCTCGAAACACATCCATCTGTGACTTCTCTGCATCGTAGATCTTCCTTGCAATCTTGGCAGATAAGCAAAGTCGTTTTTCAGGGCATTTTTCTAAGATGCTCATTTCAACAAGTTCCTGGAATTCATCAGGAGCCAGCGCCTCATCCATTAACACCCGTAGCAAGCCCCGTTTAGATTGAAAGAGAGCATAAATAGTAGGGCTAGAAACATCTGCAAGCGCTGCAATCTTCTCAATCGTCACATGCTCAAACCCTTCCGATTCAAAAAGGATCTTAGCTGACACTAGTATGCGTCTTCTTGTGCTGGCTGCCTGTTCTTTTCTTGCTGAGGATTGGTAGGTTCTCTTTTTCATTTGGATATAGCTCGCTATATTGAATGTTGACTAATTAGATATAGTCTACTATAATCAATTCAGCTTGTCAAACAGGAGATCAAAATGATGACAATAGGTGAGGCCTATTACACAGCTCTCGGAGCCAAAAATATCAATGAAGTAGAGAAATACCTACATCAGGATGTTCAGTTTTCAGACCCGCAAGAAACAGTAAATGGCCGTAAATCCGTTCTCGAGGCAGCGAACCGGTTCATGAATATATTCCATTCGCTAACGATCCGAACCAAATTAGCTTCAGAAGATCAAGTGATGATCGTTTACGAGGTCATGATTCAAGACAAACCACTGAAAGCGGCTTCTCTGCTTAGTTTTCAGGACGGGCTCATTTCTAAGATCGAGCTCTTTTACGATATGAGCCACGTTAATCGAAAAAGTCCTCTAGAGTAAGCTCTCGATTAACAATGCTTGTGGAGTATTCGTTTTTCTTAAGCCCATAAGGAGTGATGAATGTTAAGAATATTGTTTTTTTTGTCTTAGTTTGTTCACGAAAGACATCAATTTTACGCTGTAACTCGTTGGCGTAGCTATTATCGATTGTGAATTGGGTAGGATAGAATTTTATTTCACACAAATTGATGCAATCATCATTTCGGTCAATTAAAAGGTCTATCTGAGCGCCTTTCTCCGTCTTGTCTTTGGGTCTATAGGACCACTGGGATTCACTTGTGAGGACTGCAGCGATGCCTAGCTTCTTTTTGATTTGTTGGATATGTTTCAAGCAAACACTTTCAAAAGCATATCCAGACCATGTTTTAAAGCGTGGTGCGCTACTCATTTTTAACCAATAGTCTTTATCATTTCCAAGAATGACGCTTGCCTTTATGGGTTCTATCCAGGAGAGGTAGAAATAGGAATATTCATCTATTAACCAAAGTTTTTTATCTTTGGCTTTTTTCATAAAGGCTGGACATGCTGCAATAAAGCCGGATTCTTGGAGTTCTTCCACGATCGAATGAGATCTTCCCCCTGAGGTGATTTCTAAGCTTTCTAAAAGTTCTTTTTGTAAAATACCGCTCTTTTTTTCAGCAAGCCCTTTGACAATTCTAATATGTTTTTCAGAATCGTCAAATAAAGAGCGGTAAAGATTGTTAAATTCGTCGGTGAGCTGGCCTTGAGGGGTAAAGCATAGACGGTTTATGATTTGAGCAGATGATTCGCCGGGCTGTACATAGGTTAAATATTTTGCAATGCCACCAAGTGACATATATAGTTCCACAACCTGTTTGCGTGACAGCTTGACATGTTGCGATAAGAGAAATTTTTCAACCTCGTCTAAGGTGAAAGCGTTTAATTTTATGACTTCGCTTAACCGGCCATAAAAGCCTTTTCTGTTGTTAATGACCTTTTTTATGATCCAATTTGCAGCTGAACCGCACACAATCAGAATAACATTGTTTAGATGGGAAAGATATTGATTCCAGATGTATTCTAGTGCAGGTAGAAATCCGGATCTTTTTGAATCAAGCCATGGCAGTTCGTCAAAAAAAATAATAACTTTTTTGGCAGGGTCTATTCCTAGGATTGCTTC
>CAZOAX010000037.1:0-11418 GCA_964577735.1 uncultured bacterium | reverse complement strand
AACGCAAGAGCTCCGCTCTTGCGTTGTTCTAACGAGATTACTCCCTTCTCTGCGTCCTCAGCGGCTCTGCCTTCTCTGCGTTATCCAAAATCACGTGTCTCATGCCTGTAAAACCCTTCGGTAGATGCCTTATTTGAGAAGGGGTACGTTGAAATTGATGAGCAACCCGACTTTTTTACCTGTTAACTTAAGATAGGTTACCAATTGGGCTTCATGTACGGGAAGAACCCTATCCAATGACTTCAGATCAAGCACGACTTCATTTTCAAGGGAATTTTAAGCCCATAGACTCAAGCTCAAATCCGGATACTGAGATCAGCGCTGTATGAGACATTTTATGTTTTCAAATTCAAGCGAGCATCTCTCTTTCTGCTTAGGTTGAGTTTTTCAACATAGCCCCTTTTGCCCATGCTTGGCCTTTTTGAAGACGTGATCTTAACACGAATTTAATGTTTTTTTGATAATATAATACTAAGAGAAAGGGTTTGTAGAATGATTAATTTAATTAATGTATCAATAGCATCTAATGGTAGAGTTATTTCGGATGCAAGTCCGTACGATAAGGTTAATAACCCAGGGATTAGAACGCATAACTGCTTTGGAAAGTTTTTTGCACAATTTTTTGGTACAGGAACCGTCACAGTGCGGATCGATGATAAATATTACTACCTGAACCGAGGAAGTTGCTTTAAGTTGTTGGATATTAATGGTGTGAAATACAAAGAGAAGAAAAAAGACTTCTTACCAAAACTCCAAAATCTTTTCGCGAAATTGCACAATGGCGATCCCATTCAACCAGTGCAGCCTCAAAACCAAATCGATACGTCTGCAGGAAATGAATGTTATCTCAAAGACTTAACGCATGCAGTCTCTTTAATACAGTTTTTACCTCCGGATAAGCCTAATCCATTAATTGTCATAACTCCTGAAGTTGAAGAAGGTCTTAGAGCGAGTATTATCGATATTTATCATCAACTTGCTGAATATCTTTTTAGAAAGTCACAAGGGAATCCACCTTTATTTGGAAACTTATTTGAGCTTGACTCACCCGAAATTGATAAAAGGCCTGACTATTTTTCTCAGTTAGACCAACTTTCAAAAGAGTATAAGACAATCTGGGATGAATGCATAAAATCTCCTGACGTACTTATTCAAGATTATCTGGTATATACCTGTAACGGTAAATACTCAAATACTCCAAACCAAATCCATATTCCTGATTGGGCAATAGGTGATAAGGAGATTATATGTCATTTCCATGATGATGGCATTTTAATGTTTGAATGGCTCATAAATGGCAGGCCTGAAGCAGGGCCTTACGTTTAAAGATTATCATAATAAATAACTTTAATTAAAAAGAAGGAATGTTAGGAAAGGCTTTTGCCTTTCCTAACTTCTGTAGATTTTAAGTCGGTTGTGAAGCATTTCTAAAGTACATCATGGAGCCGTTGATGAGGGCGGAGGCGACGGCGACGTCGACAAGTCCGCGGATGTCAAGGGGCACGCTAAACCACTTCATGGAAAGACCGATGAGGACCATCACGGCAAGAAGGGCGATGTACTTAGGTGTGTAGACGGCTGTGATGGGGGCTTTTTCCGGCAGGGTGCGGATATGGGCCACTCCCTTTTTGACAGCTTTGGCAAAGACGGCACGGCTTTTGGCATAGCCTAGCGCAAGGCCAGCTGCGATCAGGATGAGGGAAGCTGACTCAAAGGAAATGCCAATACCGTGGAGGGCGTTTAGCAAGTAGAGGTTGTCTCCGCCGGACACTGAGCTTTCGATCAAAAACTTGATTCCAAGGGGCATGAGGTAAAACCCGACCGCAAGCCAAACGATTCCGGATAGTGAGATCAGGGCTGTATGTGACAATTTAAGCATAAACCACCTTCTTTAGTTTAAGACGATATTGATCAATTTGTTCGGAACAAAAATCACTTTTTCGACATTGTGCCCTTCCAGATACTTTTGGATCTGAGGATTCTTTTTAGCAGCTTCCAAGACCACTTCCTGGCCTTCATCTTTCGGCAGCTCAAAACGCCCTCTGACCTTGCCGTTGATTTGTACAACGTAAGTAAGAGTTGCATCCACAAGGTACTTCTCATCATAAGATGGAAAGGGAGCAGTACTCAGGAGCTCTTTTTTACCTTGCAATGCCCAGAGTTCCTCTGCCATGTGAGGGGCAAATGGCGCAAGTGCCTGGATAGCCATCAGCACACACGATCTTGGATAGGCGTCGAGTTTCGTGAAATCGTTCATAAACTCCATCATCTTAGCAATTGCGGTATTAAACTGCATCGCTTCTATATCTTCTGAAACGGCTTTGACCATTCGGTGAGTATATTTGGAGGCTTCATCAGATTCAACAGCGGTCACTTTATCTGATGTGGCCATGTCATAGAACCTAGTTAAAAAGCGTCTGCAACCTGTGACCGAGTCGGTATTCCATACTTTCTCTTTTTCAAGCGGCCCCATGAAAAGGGTGTAGAGACGAAGCGAATCAGCACCAAACTCCTCGATTACAGCATCCGGAGATATTCCGTTCAGCTTGGATTTGGACATCTTGTCGATCTGCGACTTCAACTCTTCGCCAGTTTTGGTATCAAAGTATTTACCTGATTTTTCTGTCACTTCATCCGGAGAAACATAAAGACCATTAGATTTTTGAAAGGATCTTGCAGTTACGAGGCCTTGATTGCGAAGTGACTGGAACGGCTCTAGTGTTGAGACAAGACCACAGTCGTATAAAACTTTATGCCAGAATCTAGCGTAAAGCAGGTGCAGAACAGCATGTTCGACTCCCCCAACGTAAAGATCAACCGGCATCCAGTAGTTCTCAAGTTCCTTATCCCAGGCAGCTTCTGTATTTTTCGGGTCAATGAAGCGGAGGTAATACCAGCAGGATCCTGCCCACTGTGGCATGGTGTTGGTTTCACGAATCCCTTTTTTACCGGTCACAGGATCAGTAATTTCAACCCACTCACGCACTTTCTCAAGAGGGCTTTTTCCATCACCGGTCGGTTTAAAATCGGTCAGTTCAGGTGGACATAGTGGCAATTCTCCAAGTTCAAGCGCGCGTTTAGTTCCATCTTCAAGGTGCAAGATTGGGAATGGCTCGCCCCAGTAACGTTGTCTTGAAAAGAGCCAGTCGCGGAGTTTGTAGGTGGTAGTGGCAACACCTTTCCCGTTTTCTTCAAGCCAAGCGGTGATCCTCACTTTTGCTTCATCTTCAGATAGCCCATCCAGATATTGGCTATCGATCATCTTTTCTTCTTTGATCACTTCCTTGATCGGCAAATGAAATTTCTTCGCAAAATCAAAGTCACGCTCATCATGGGCCGGAACAGCCATGATAGCACCTGTGCCGTAAGTCATCATTACGTAGTCAGAAATCCAGATCGGCAATTTATCGCCATTGACCGGATTGATTGCATAGCCGCCGGTGAACACACCTGTTTTTTCTTTCGTCAAATCGGCGCGTTCAATTTCGCTTTCTTCTAAAGCTTTCGCTCTATAAGTAGCCACTGCATCTTTCTGATCATGCGTTGTCAGCTTTGTAACAAGCGGATGCTCTGGTGCCAAGACCACATAAGTTGCCCCAAACAGCGTATGAGGGCATGTTGTAAAGACGGTGATCTTGTCATCATGACCTTGGATGTCAAAATCGACTTTGGCCCCTTCGCTCTTACCAATCCAATTAATCTGCAATCGTTTTAAACTTTCCGGCCAATCGACAAGCTTCAAATCATCGATCAAACGTTCAGCATAAGCGGTAATTTTTAGAACCCACTGGCGAAGCGCGCGTTTTTCTACCAAATGACCGCCTTCTTTCGCCCGTCCATTCTCTACCTCTTCATTGGCAAGTACAGTTCCAAGAGCCGGGCAATAATTTACATTCATTTCCGCTTCATAAGCGAGGCCCCGTTCAAATAATTTAGTGAAAATCCACTGCGTCCACTTGTAATAGGTTGGGTCGCTTGTCGCAATTTCATGGTTCCAGTCGTAACTAAACCCGATCGATTTCAGCTGATGACGGAACGTGTCGATATTTTTCTTTGTCGTTTCTCTTGGATGCGTGCCTGTTCGAATAGCATATTGCTCTGCCGGAAGACCAAAACTGTCCCATCCCATCGGATGTAGAACATTAAATCCTTTCGTTCTTTTGTAACGTGCCATCACGTCTGTTGCAAGATAACCTGCCGGATGGCCCACATGCAGACCTGATCCAGAAGGATATGGGAACATGTCAAGAACATAGTATTTAGGTTTTGTGCGATCTTCCGGAGTTTTAAATACTTGATTTTCGTCCCAAAATTTTTGCCATTTTGCTTCAATCGTTTGATGATGGTATCCCATTAGTGCGGCCTTGTGCTAAACTTAAGTTTATAAAAGTAGTAATGAGAGGATTATGACAAATAAGAAGAAGGGAGCCAAGAAAAAAGAGACACTTGCCCCAGAAAAAACATCAAAACAGCTAAAAAGGGAAGAAAATTACAGCCGAGTACTCCTTCAGCTCTTAAGTGGCAAATCCTATAAACCTTTGATGTTTGGCGAACTTGCTTCTAAATTGACCATCATTCCTGACCATTTTGATGAATTCAGATCCGTTTTAGACAAACTTGTTCTTGAAAAAACGATTACCCTCAAAAACGAACGTTACGTCAAAACGCTTGACCCTTCTGCTCCATCAGAACCCGGTACTGTTAAAGGCGTTATCCGAATGAATCCAAGAGGGTTTGGATTTGTCGAAGTAGAAGGCCTCACCCATCTTGAAGGAGACGTCTTCATCCCCCGCCATCTCACACAGAATGCAATGGACGGAGATCGGGTTGAAATTTTAGTCGCCTCCATTATTTCAGAAAAAGGGCCGGAAGGCCGGGTCACTAAGATCACAGAGAGAAGTAAATCCCGCCTTGTCGGCATCATCCTTGGATTCTCTTCACAGTACGCAAACGTCCACGTCCCGATGCTGGGTAAAGAACAAGCTGTTTTACTTGAAATTCCTCACGATCAAAAGCTTGAGGCCGGTGACCGTGTGGTGATGGATATTGCCGAATGGGGCAAAGATCGCGAGCAGACGATTTGCACTCTTTCTCATAAAATCGGGCACATTTCAGATCCTTCCATTGATATTCATGCAGCTATTTTAGAATACGGGATCCGAACAGAATTTTCAGATGCCGTCATAGAAGAAGCGAAAAAATTTGGAACATCTGTTCCGCAAAGTGCCATCAAAGCGCGTGAGGATTTACGCGAACTTGAAACATTTACAATCGATCCCGATACAGCTAAGGACTTTGATGATGCGATCAGCTTATCAAAGGACAAAGACGGCAACTACCACTTGGCAGTTCATATTGCCGATGTTGCCTCGTATGTGCAAATCAACTCAGAACTTGATAAAGAAGCTTTTTTACGTGCAAACTCCACCTATTTTCCGGGTAAATGCATTCCCATGCTTCCAAGCGTCCTATCTGACAACCTTTGTAGCTTGAAGCCAAATGTCAATCGATTGACTGTGACTGTCTTTATGGATTTTGATGCAACTGGCGAGATGACATCTTATCGTCTGGCACGAACAGTGATCAAAAGCGCAAAACGATTCACTTATAAAGAGGCTAAAAAAGTATTGGATGGCACTCTGAAAAGCAAGCACAAGCCCACCATGCTTTTAATGAACGAGCTTTGCCTTCTTTTGAAAAAGAAACGTTACGAAAGAGGTAGCGTTGAGTTTGCCATGCCGGAACTTGTGATCCTTGTGGATGAAAAAGGAGCACCAAATGGCACTGATTATGTTGAGTATGACATTACACACCAACTTGTCGAAGAGTTCATGCTAAAAGCCAATGAAACAGTGGCTAAGCACTTAGATTCTAATGGAAAAGGAGTTCCTTATCGGGTCCACGATGAGCCTTCAGAAGAAAACATGCGGGATTTTGCTTTCTTAGCGAACGCCTTTGGCTTTAATCTTCCTCCAAAACCAAACTCATCTGACATTCAGAAAATGTTTGATGAAGCCCTTGATACACCATTTGGGCAGTATCTTGCAACAAGCTATATCAGAAGAATGCGTCTTGCGATCTACTCCCCTGTCAACATCGGACACTTCGGGCTTTCGCTAACGCATTACTGCCACTTTACAAGTCCGATCAGGCGCTATGTCGACCTCGTTGCGCATCGCCTCATTTTTGACTATGCAGCCGATCCGATGACACTTGATAAGATCTCCTCCCATTGCTCTGATCGTGAGCGCATTTCAGCTAAAGCTGAAGGCAGCGTCGTTGTCTTGAAGAAATACCGTTTGCTTGAGATGTATCACAAAGCGGATGAACAAAGGCAGTATCAGGCTATCATTACCAAGATCAAGCCATTCGGTATCACATTTGAAGTGCTTGAGATCATGCTGGAAGGATTCATCCACGTTTCAGAAATCGGCACCGATTATTATGAATACGATGAAGGCAAGAACCAGTTGTATGGAAAACGAGGCGGTGAAATGTTCACTTCCGGCGACAAGATCACAGTTATGGTCAAAAACTTAAATCTGATCACTTGCGAGTCTGAATGGTATATGATTCCAGAAGAACATGAAGAATCACCAAAAAAGAAGATTGCAAGATTCAGGAAAGAAAAAGAGACCAAACCCAAAAAACACCGAAAAGGTTCCAAGCGTAAATGAAGAAGTATTTCATCACTGGACTTATCATCCTTTTGCCACTTGCTGTTACGATTGCGATTGCCGTATTTTTCTTTAACCTGCTGACAGAACCGATGGCAGGTGCAGTCGCCCATTTACTGGACCGGTATGACCTCTTGGAAAGTGATCACTTTTTCTTTTCAGGTCACCAGATCCAGTACTTTGCAAGTCAACTTTTCACGCTTGTTTTCTTTTTCTTTTTTGCTGTGCTTATTGGGATGATCGCTCAGTACATTTTTTTCAATTATCTTTTTGCGCTATGGGATTATGTGATCCATAAGATCCCCCTTGTCCGCACGATCTATAAAACCTCGCAAGATGTGATCACAAACATCTTTTCATCTAAAGAAAGTGCATTTAAACAAGTCGTATTGGCCCCCTTTCCTCATCCGGAAGCCTATGCGATCGGATTTCTCACTCAAAAGAACATCCAGGATTTTACAGATAAAAAAAATGGCAGCAAAGTCGCCGTCTTCATTCCGGCAACACCCAACCCCACTTCCGGCTTCCTGATGCTTTATGAGGAAAAAGACCTTGTTTATTTGGACATGAAGGTCGAGGATGCATTCAAGTATGTGATCTCCTGCGGCGTCATTAACATCCCCTTCAATGTGACGACGATCCAATGAAACGCTACTTTCTCACAGGGCTTGCTGCAATCTTACCTCTTTACATCACGTTTATCGTCTTGCGATTTCTATTAAATTTCCTAACTGCCCCCTTTTTAGGCCTCACGCAATCCTTTATAGACCGGCATCCTATACTAATCTTTTTTGATACCCCTGAGATTACACTGATCTATAGCCAAGTTTTGATCTTACTCTTCCTTTTTCTCCTCATTGCGCTAGTAGGCTTTCTAGCCAAATGGCTTTTAGTCCATACCGCGTTCAAAACCTTCGATCAACTCATGCATAAAATCCCGCTTGTCAACACCGTTTATAAATCCACTCAAGACATCATCCACACCTTCTTTTCAGATGAACGCCCGAAATTCTCCTCGCCTGTCCAAATCCCCTTTTCCAAATCCGGCGCCTCCGTCCTGGCCTTCGTGACCAATGAGACCGTTCCCCTCCCACTCAAAGGTGAATTCTCCGCTCTCTACATGCCAAGCCCCCCAAACCCTATGCTCGGCTTTCTCGTCCTTATGCCAAAAGACAAGATCGCACAAACTTCCCTGCCTGTCGAACAGTCCATCCAGTTCATCGCCTCATGTGGAGTTATCGCCCCCTCTTAATCAAATATTAATGTTCATTAGTTATCCTTCTCACCAAAAATAACGGTCACTCAAAAAATGAACAATTTACATTTAAATTTGTCCCCAAGCAATATAATATCTACTAATAATACGAACCATCCAAATTCACCTGCACGACCTACTTCTTTTTCTAAAATAATAGCTGACAATTCAGAGCAAAGCCTTAAGCGTCCCCTAGATAATGAAGTGGAAGATATTTCAAGCAAAAAAGCCAAATATGAGAACGCAACAGAGTGCGAGCAGTTATTTTCATCGTATGTAAAGGAAGGGTTAGTGCAAACCTTGTTCCCTCAAGGAATCGCAGAGTTTAGTCAATATCGTCATGGAATCAAGCAAGGCAAAGAGACATCTGCATCTTTTGGCAAAGCAGTCTTTACCAATTACGTAGATGGAGTTCTGCAGGCCAAAGTAACGATTGCAGAACAAGATTTTGTTATATTTGGCAATCACATCAATGGAGAAGTAGAAGGTAAAGCAACGATTGCGCAAGAAAACTGTATTATATTTGGCAGCTTTGTAAATGGAAGACTAGGAGACAATGCAAAATGTCACTACTTCGACGGCAATATTGAATATTTATCTTATGAAAATGGGATCAGGAGTGGAAATGCAGAAATGCATTATCCCAATGGGGACATTCGGTACTTCAGTTACACTGAAAGCTCTATCGAAGGCCCGGCTAAATTTGTCAGTAAGACTGGCATAGTTGAAATTTTTTATTACAAAAACGGGGTCAGGAGTGGAAATGCAGAAAAGCATTTTCCCAATGGGGACATTCGTTACTTTAGTTTCGAGAACGATTTGGCGGAAGGTCCTACAAAATTTGTCTATGCCAATGGGGAATTTGTAATTTCATTTTACAAAAATGGAATTTTGGACTGTACCACGGAACATCATTATCTCGATGGGAGGATAGAGACTTACTTACTTATGAACAATATTAAACATGGTATAGCTGACATTAAATATCCTAATGGCGACATTTTCTATTTTACCTATGATATGGGAACTATCAAAGGATGCGCCAGATATGTGAACCAAGCCGGAACTGAAAGATGCATTTATGTATTGGGACTAAGACATGGCCCGGCAAGTTTCACATACAAGAACGGAACAGTAGAACGTTATAATTACTTTGGTAATGTAAAATATAATAACTTTGGTAATGTAAAATTTAGCGATTCCACACCATTGCGCTATGGTCCTGTAAACGCAAAGATCAAAGAATACTTAAATCTAATTGGATTAGGTGAGAATGCATCTTCATCAGAAATAAAAGAAGGGTTAAAGCAGGCCTATAGAAAAAACCACCCCGATAAGGGAGGTTCGACTGAAAAGATGACAAAAATCACTGAAGCAAAAACCACTCTGCAAATTTTAATCACCCAAAGAGAAGTAGCTGAAGAAAAGGATAAATCGAAAAAATCCTGATACTTTTACACTAAACTAGCGAACAGTCCTTTGCCCCCTAATGCCATTTCGGATCTTATTATGGAATCAACCCTGCTTCTCCTCCATTCTTTAAACCCATTGATCTTTATCAAACATTAATATCCGCGAGTTATAGTTTTCCTAAAAAATAATTACAGGGCATGCGATGTTAAGATTAACAAACGTTCAAGTATCAAGCGGGAGGATCATTTCAGATGCGTCTGATTTTGATAAATCCAAAAATCGGGGCATTCGCACCCACAACTGGTTTAGCAAAATCTTGGCTGACTTATTTGGTTCGGGGACGATCTCAGTCTACATTGATGATAAAAAATATTATGTTAATAAAAAAAGCTGCTATAAGCTAATCGACAATCCGAAGTATACTTTTTTTAAAAATAAAACGCTTGTGATTGGGCAAATTCAGTCCATTTTTGATGAAATGCATTCTGGTAAGACCCTCACTCAAGGCGCTTCAGTTGGATTCAATAACAGATATGCTATGCAAATGCAACAATTTCAGGACTGGGTGCTTGATAACAAGGATAACTTAGGGACAATGGCTTACGGAGAAGCAATGGGTACAATCAAATTCTTTCAGCATATTATCCACCGTGACGGAATAACGGATATATTAACTCAACAAGGCGGTTACCTTTATCAATTCCATGAAGCCCCTGAATTACCTTTAGGCCTCACATTCCATTATCAGCCAACAAAAAATGAAAGTGAAAAAGCGCTTACTTCACTCTTTTGTCAATTTATTACCGCTTTAGATCAACTTAAGACAGATCAGCAGAAGATACGGTTTTGTAAGGAGCTTGATGGGTATTGCATTGAGGCAAAAACAAGCAATGCATTTGTTTACGCTGCATCGATCGCTTCCAATGAAGTGGAACTGGAACCTTTTCATGTCATCCTGCAAAGATACCGTGATGAGGCCCATGAGGCTCTGAAAGGGCAAAACTTAACGATCGATCTCCTCGCTGAGTATATCAACAACAAGCACGACGGAGAGAAATGCCTTTCAGATGTCAATCTTTGCAAAGACGGCATTATCAATCTTGAAAGCGCAAAAGCCTTTCTAGAAATTACAGACTTTGATCTATTGTAAAACTTTCATTCAAATTCATCGCCAAGTTATTTTGCATGCTAAATCTGACAAAAAAAACAAGCTCTTTTAGATGCGTTCTAAGATTTAGACAGGACCCATAGGGCTCTGTCTTGTAAGTCTCATATGGTTAATAAATAAATACCTTCGGGCGTGGAGTTTAAATGAATAAACTATTAACATTTAGCCAGACGATGCTATTCGGTCTGGTTGCATTGAGTGTTCCTGTTAGTGGATTTTCAAACTATGCAGGAACTCAGTGCTGTCAAGAAGAAGTGGTGTTACACAAATCGCATTAATGTATTTGTGCTAATCCGACTATCCTGAATGTATAGATAAGTCTTCTTGATCCCATTTGCATAGGTAAAAGTGGCAACCCCTTGTTTTTTGTCATTGGACCAATTCAATTCTTCTACATTTCCATTTGTATAAGTGATGCTTCCAAACCCCTCTTTAACACCTTCCACATAATTGCGTTTTTCTACGTCTCCGTTTGCATAGGTCAAAGTAGATAGACCATGTTTAGCACCTTCCTTTAAAGTAACTTCTTCTACATCGCCATCCAAATATATATATTTTACAAGTGGGTCGATAACACCTTTTGTAAAGGTGAATTCCATTGTACATTGCTCATAAATGAGTTTTGCAGGACCGTCTTTGACCGCATCTTTATAAATGAATTCTAAAACCAATCCATTTGGATATTTCATTACTGCAGGGCCCTCCTTTTGATTATGCTGATAGGTAAATTCTTCAAAATTACCATCGGCATAGCGGCATGTTGCATCTCCTTCTTTCAAGTCATTTTGATAGGTATATGTTTCCACATCACCATTTGCACATCTACACGTTGCAGCACCTTCCTTCAGATCATTTATATAAGTATATTCCTCAACATCACCGTTAGCGTAAGTACATGTCGCAGG
>CAZOAX010000036.1:8563-11447 GCA_964577735.1 uncultured bacterium | reverse complement strand
TGAAAAATATTCTTTTAGGATCATCACCTATGCAAAAAGATGATTTGAAAGTGAAGGTCGATGCACTTAAGGATGAGCTCGCTCAAATTGCGTGATATGAAAAAAGTGTCATGTGAATGAAGTTTAATAGAAAGTGGCACAAGATGGCACTTTCTATTTTTTTTGAATAAAGATAAATACCACCATAAAGAAGCCCTGTAACAAATGTAAGGGCAAGTATTCCAATATTTGGACTCCAGTAAATGTGCGTCAGCGAAAATAGCGCCGCGCTTAAAATCAGGGCAATTGCCTTCCCAAAATAGCTGGAAAGAGTGTTTTGAATAAAACCTCGATAGAAACCTTCTTCCGGGATCGATGTCAAAAATAAATTGCTGTAGGTGAGCAGGGGTAAGTGTTCCGGCATTTTGAGGTTCAACTTGATAGCCCCGCTTGATACAGCCAGGATAGCGATAATCGCAATCCCAACACAACCAAGTGCGACTCCTTTTAACACACTTTTCCAGTCATCTAATGTCTTTGCAAGGGGAACAATCAACGCTAAGGGAAGTAACCCAATAATGGGGTTGATGAGGCCGATTGCAAACTTCGGTGTGATGAAGTGTGCTGGAAATCCGGGCAGCAGCTTCAATTTATAACCAGTTCCAATAGCAACCAGGGCAACAAAGGTCCAAACATTTGGCTTTTGTATCCAAAGCAATAAAATACCAGCAAGAATGACAAGCCCTGTCCAGTTCACCATTCCGGCAAAGAATCCAGTTATAACACTCAAAGTTAAAAGTGATCCCCAAATCTTGGGATCACGTTTAATCCACAGGCTAATGAACGTTGCCGTTAAAAATAGAAAGCTTAGAAATTCCATCATGCTATCATTGTACATTTTCCTTCAAAATAATGGGAAGTTTTAGAAAGATGCAGACATGTACCAATTAAGATATAGCCAAAAACTTCCCATTACTTTGGAAAAAGCTTGGGAGTTCTTTTCAAATCCCGACAATTTAAGTTTGATCTCGCCAGCCTACTTAGACTTTGAAATGCTCACAAAAAACGAGCGAATGTACGCCGGGCAAATCATCGTTCATCGTTTGCGCCCCCTGTTCCATATTCCCATTGAATGGATCACTGAGATCACTCATGTGAATGAACCTCATTATTTCATCGATGAACAGAGATACGGCCCTTATAAGATTTGGCATCATGAACATCGCTTTCACTCTATTCCGGATGGGGTTGAAATGCAGGATATTATATTCTATCAGATGCCCTATGGATTGATTGGCAAAGCCCTTCATGCAATAAAGGTAAAAAAAGATTTAGATAAAATATTTGCTTTTCGTGATGCCAAACTTATCGAACTATTCGGAAGTTAAAAGGCGGCTTTGCCGGCGGTGATGCTGGGGAAGAGGGGTGGTTTGATGTACTCGTCTTTATCGATAGACCAAAAAAAGATCCCTTTCAGTTCATTTTTTACCGCAAGATCGGCTTTGAGGCGAATGGTTTCCGGCGTGTCATAGCTGATCCATTCCTGATTTTTCTGCGAGAAGGCAATGGCTGTGTTTGTAAAGGTGTCGGACGCATATTGAAAGAGTTTATTCTCTACAAGGTTTGCAATTTCATGATAAGCTAGCATGCCGGGAATCCTTGCAGGAATGCCGAAAATTCCCCCGCCAAGAAATGGTTTTCCAGGTTGATGACTTTCTTCAGTGAGGTCGGCAACACCTCTATAGGTGTGCCCAAAGAGCGGAATGCCAAGGACCATTTTATCTTTAGGAACACCGTATTTCAGGTAGTTTTCAATTGTTTTTGCAATGAAAAGAGGGCTTTTCAGGTCTGTATCACGGTTTAATGGGGCATTTACTCCAGTTATTTTAGACCCCTCATAGGGTTCATGATAACTATAGGCCATGATATTGATCCGATCAAGGTAGGGGGCGCAGCTTGCAATCCATTTGTAGTAAACATCTGGATTGTCTTGAAAGTGTTTTGGTAATCCTGGAGGGACTGTTGGTGGAAAGGCTGCTGATAGAAGAAGCCTAGGTTGAGCACTTCCGATACGGGCTTGGAATTCCTGAAGCAGGAGTAGGAAATTATCCAGGTCTGCTGCCTTGCCGCCTCTTGTCAAGTCACCAGGATATTCCCAGTCCAGATCGATTCCGTCAAATCCATTTTGATATGCAAAGTTAATGGTAAGATCGATGAATTTTGTGCGATACGCCTTGGATGCTGCCATATTGCTGATTCGTTTATAGGACTCGATTCCTTCAAATGTTTTAGGATCATTAAAGCCTTTGCCACCTATGGACATAAATAAATTTAATTGGCCAGATCGATTCTTTAATTTGCGCATTTCTTGAAAAAGTGCTTTATCTCGTGAGAAGGCTTGAATCTCTAACGTTGGGTATAGGTCAGATCCTGTATCAAAATGGAGAGAGGCAAAGTAAAGGTCTGTCAAAAGATCTGATGGAATTTTGCTGATGGAAAAGAGTTCTCCCATCGTATTTGGTAAACGGATGGTTGAATCTTTATCAAAGTAAGCAGCGATCACTGGAGCTGCTGTCACTTGGTAGGTAAAAAATAAAAATAGTAATAATCCTAAAATTGCCTGCATTTCCTTACAGTAATCGACCTGTTAATTAAACGCCAATTTGCTTTGGTGAAAACAGGTAAAGTTCTAAGAAGGAGAGGCCGCCAAGGATGATGAAAATCGGGAAAGTCAACGAAGGCAGGGGTTGATTAAATGTAAGGGCAAATAGGACGAGGAGTTGGAGGGTGGTAGCGACCTTGCCGCACCAGATTGAATGGATCCTGTAGGTACTGAGTGACTTAGTGAAAAGTAAGTAAAAACCAAAGAAGAAAACAGCAAGATCTCTTGAAAGCATGGCGAACG
>CAZOAX010000036.1:0-8553 GCA_964577735.1 uncultured bacterium | reverse complement strand
TGGCGAACGAATCGCCAAAGGTTAATTTACCTTCGGTGAAGAAGATGATGAGGGCAAAGGAGACGAAGAATTTGTCTGTGATGGGATCCAGGATGGCACCTATTTGGGAGGTGGAGCGGTATTTGCGTGCCAGAAAACCGTCGAAGAAGTCGGTGGCCATTGCGGCGAGCAGGGCAACTGCACGAATAGCGGGATCCTGTGCTAAAAATAAAAAAGCCAAGGGGATCCTTAAAAAGGAGAGGAAATTTGGCACTGTGATCATGGTGTATCCGGTGTTTTAGCAGTCTGTTTAGAAGAGAATTTCCACCAGGCAAGTGTAATAGCTCCGATAAGCGCGATTAAAACAATTCGATTGTAACGTATAAAATAGGCGCTGATCTCTTCGTAGTGCTCCCCAAAAGTATAGCCGATATAAAAAACAACAGTGGTCGAGATAAGGGATGCGACAAAGTCTCTTGCTATAAATGTCAAAAAGGGCATTTTTCCCATTCCAGATGTGATAAAAAGGGCATTTCTCACGCCGCCTGGAATGAATCTTCCGACAATAAAGGTAAGGACACCAAATTTTTCATAATAATGATGCAACCTTGCTATTCTTTCTGGGTTAACAGCTTTATTAAACCAGGAGAATTTATAAAGCTTCGGTCCAAAATAACGACCTAGCCAGTAAGCTTCCCATCCTGAGATCCAGCATCCAAAAAACATCCAGGCATATAGGTGGAGGTATTGATCTGGCATGCAACGGCTTACAATAGCACCGGCAGTTAAAAGCAGGAGGTCTTCACTGATGGGGACATTCAGTCCGGCTAAAAAAAGGAGGCCGAAAAAAATATAGTGAGCATGGGCTGCATTATCGCAAATGAAGGTAAAAATGGACTCCATCTGTTATGCCCCGGGAGTAGGTATTCCTTTCGGAAATTCGACTGCATAGGACGCAAGAGCAAAATCAGCTCCGTTTTTAGTCACAGCTGAAGTAATTCCAAAAAGAAGATCATGAACCAAATCGTTGTAGGCACTTTTTTCTACAGTTGTTGAATAGACCGTGATGAAAATGTCCAGTCCATTTGGGCTGATTGCACCAAAGTGTACTTGAGGATTCAGGTGCTGATCAATCTTAGGGTGCGTGCGGAAGAACTTTCTGAGATCGCTGATGATCGTGGGGAGTTTTTCAAGGTCCGAATTACGGATGGATATTGTCTGTTTAAATTGACGGTGTGTCATCCGAGAGGGGTTTGAGACAATAATATTCGTCAGCATCGAGTTCGGAATATAGGTTGGGCGCTTATTAAATGTGCGCACTCGTGTGGTGTACCAGCCGATTTCCTCTACATAGCCTTCAATGTCATCTTTCGGGAGCTGGATCCAGTCACCAACCACAAAGGGTTGCGTGAAATAAATCACAATACCGCCAAAAAAATTGGAGATGATCTGCTGGGAGGCAAACGCAATGGCAAGACCGCTGACTCCCCCAAAGGCGATCAATGTATTGAGGCTGCTACCAGATTGCTCCAGTAATAGGAGCCCGGTCACCAAATAGATTGCGACTGTACTGATTTTATTTAATGCATCGACTTTGCCGTGGTCTAAAAGAATCAAACCAGCCTTGCTTCTTTCCAGCATACGATGAACAACAAGCCTTTTCCAGCGCATTAAGAACCAGGCAAAAGCAATAATAGTTCCGCAAGAAAGAATAGTGTGCGGGGAGATCGATAAAATGCCGCTGCCAAACTCCTTCCAAAGGTAGGTGAGGGCTTGAACAATGGCGATGAACCACACAAGCGTTGTCAAAGGTTTGATCAAAGCGACAATCAGGCAGTCTTTCCAGAGGTTGCCTTGGGCTTTAAAGCGGCTGTGCAGTTTGAGCAACACCCATTTAAGCAGGACGTTGATGACGATCACAAGGGATGTGATCGCAATCAGTTCTGCTGTGAGGCCGTAACCTCCCTCAATAGAAGTTAAAAAGGTGTTGATCCACTCTGTCATGAAGCTTTCTCTTTATCGCCAGCAAGCGCTTGGCAGGTGTTTGTGTCCCAAGCTTTTTTCAATACTTCCATTTTTTTGTTGGAGATCCCTCCAAGGAATTGAATGGAATTCATTAAGCGTACGCGTGTGCGGTCTTTGCCAAGCAATTCTGCTGAGTCAAACAATGGGGGACCAAAGTGTTTGCCCATCAGAGATGCAAAAAGAATCGGCATCAGAGATTTTTTATGGTTGATTCCGAATTTCTCAGCTACTTCACGTGAGGCCTGATTGACACCCTGGCTTGTCCAGTTCTCACTGGCATCCATGCTCCAGATCATCCCTTGCAACAGGCCTGCAGCGAGTTCCGGTGTTGTTCCCTTGGACTGGAATAGTTCAGGGGTATATTTGAGGTGGTTGACAAAAAGAAAATCGCAGAGCTCCATGAACTCACCGAAGGTCTTGATCCTTGAGTGGACAAGCGGCATCAATTTTGCCATGAACTCATCATTGAATGACCACTGCTGGATCCTTTCCCAAAGATTTTTTTCAGTCGTGTTTTTGATCAAATACTGCTGGTTGACCCAGTCAAGTTTTTGTACATCGAACACAGCTCCTGAAACGCCGATCCTTGAGACATCAAAGTCCTCAATGATCTTTTCAAGTGGGTAGATCTCCAGGTCGCCGGGCATGCTGTAGCCCATTAACGTCAGGTAGTTTAAAAATCCTTCCGGCATATATCCACTATCTCGGTAGTAGAAGATGGAGGTTGGATTGCGTCGCTTGGAGAGTTTCTTGCCATCTATGCCAAGTAATAGAGGCATATGCATGAATTCAGGGGCTTTCCAGCCAAATGCTTCATAAAGAAGGACATGTTTTGGCGTTGAGCTCATCCACTCATCTCCACGGATCACATGTGTGATCTCCATCAAGTGGTCATCGACCACATTAGCTAAATGATAAGTAGGAAATCCATCTGATTTCAGCAATACTTGATCGTCCACATCGGCAAGTGGGAATGAGATGCGTCCTTTGATCTTATCTTCATAAACACATTCGCCGGTCAGTGGTACTTTCAATCTTAATACATAGGGGAGTCCGGCAGCTTCTTTTTCAGCAATTTCTTTCGGGCTTAAATTACGGCATCTGCGGTCATAGCCAATGCGTCCACCTTGCTTGGACTGCACAAGACGCATTTCTTCCAAGTCTTCTGCTGTGCAGAAGCATTTATAAGCTTTGCCGCTATCTAGAAGTTCTTGAGCATACTTTTGATAGATCTCTGTTCGTTCAGATTGCCGATAAGGAGCATGCGGGCCACCAATATCCGGGCCTTCATCCCATTGAATTTGACACCATTTCAGAGCGTTATAGATGTTTTGTTCATATTCAGGACGGCTTCTTGTGCGGTCGGTATCCTCAATACGGAGGATGAATTTTCCCTTGTTATGGCGTGCAAAAATGAGATTGAATAGGGCCATATAGGCTGTTCCTACATGGGGATCTCCCGTCGGCGACGGAGCAATGCGAACTCGAACTGTCATAAGGATCTCTTGATTAAATGAATAGAGTGTAACAGGCTCACTAGAAAAAGTAAACTTGCCCTTGCCTCTGCCTTTGCCTTAAAAACTTACCCTTGCCTTAAAAACTTACCCTTACCCTTGCCCTTACCCATTCTTTTAGCAATCGAAAGTTCTTGCGTAAAAATTTGCTAAAACAATTCCATTTCAAGGGCAAGGGCAAGGGCAAGGGCAAGGGCAAGGGCAAGGGCAAGGGCAAGGGCAATGGCAAGGGCAATGGCAAGGGCAAGGGCAAGGGGAACATTTTAAAAAATTTTCTTTGATGCTTTACATGTCAAAAAACTTCAGTTAGGATAAGCATAATTCTAAAAGGGCATTTTGTATGGATGGAAAGCACTTGTTTACCAACAGGCTGATAAAGGAGAAGTCCCCTTATCTTCTTCAGCATGCGCATAATCCTGTCGATTGGTATTCATGGAGCGATGAGGCTATAGCTGCTGCAAAAGCCCAGGATAAACCCATTTTTCTTTCCATCGGATATGCAACCTGTCATTGGTGCCATACGATGGAGTCTGAATCTTTTGAGAATCCTGCTATTGGAGAATTGATGAACGAGACGTTCATCAATATAAAGGTCGATCGCGAGGAGCTCCCAGAAGTGGATTCCTTATACATGGAGTTTGCACAAGGAATGATGGCAGGTGCGTCGGGTTGGCCTTTAAATGTAATCTTAACGCCGACACTTGAGCCATTCTTTGCTGCAACTTATCTTCCTCCTGTCACACGAGAGGGGATGATGGGGTTGACTGAACTTGTTCATCATATTCGGGAATTATGGGTGGGGGGCGAATGGGATAAAATTGAATACCAAGCTTCCAAGATCGTCGAGTTCTTTGCTGAGAATTTTGAAATTTCCGGTACAGATCTGCCCGAAAAAAAACAAGTCCAGGAACTTGCCGAAATCTATTTTAAAATCGCAGATCCGATTTATGGAGGGTTGAAGGGGGCCCCTAAGTTTCCCGTTGGCTATCAATATAATTTCCTTCTGATCTGTTCTGCAATATTAAATGATTCAAGAGCCCTATTTTTAGTCGAACGCACTTTGGATATGATGCATAGGGGAGGGATCTATGATCATATCGGCGGTGGCTTTTCCCGCTATAGTACAGATGAGCGATGGTTGATCCCGCACTTTGAAAAGATGCTATATGACAATGCGCTCTTATCTGAAGCTTATACGAATGCCTGGCGTTATACGAAGAAACCCATTTATCGAGAAGTTGCCTGTGATGTGCTTAATTATATCTTAAGGGACATGACTCATCCTGAAGGGGGATTCTATTCCGCTGAAGATGCAGATTCGGAGGGGCATGAAGGTTTATTCTATGTATGGAAATATAGGGAACTTGAATCTGCTTTAGGAAAAGAGCGGATGAAAACTTTTGCTGATTTTTACGGAGTGACCAAAGAAGGAAATTTTGAAGGGGCCAATGTTTTACATGCGCCTCTTGGAACTCACGAGTTTTCAGCAAAGCACTTTTACGATGTGCATAATCTGGAAATGGAATTAAAAGAAGATCGCAAGAAGCTGTTTAACATTCGAAGTAAACGAGAACGCCCTTTAAAAGATGATAAAATTTTGACATCCTGGAATGGGTTAATGATCCATGCCCTTGCAGAAGCCGGAAGTGCCTTTGACAATGCAGACTACATGGATGCTGCTAAAAAGGGAGTCGAATTTTTAAGAACATACCTATGGCATGGAAATGAGATTGCCAGAAGATGGAGGGATTCAGAGTCTTTACATCGAGGGGGGCTTGATGATTATGCTTTTCTTATCCGTGCGCTTTTGACTTTATTTGAAAAAGGGGAAGGGGAAAAGTACCTTGAATGGGCGGTTCAGCTTACAGATCATGTAGAAAAAACATTCAAGTCTGAAAAAGGAGCCTTTTTCCATAGCGATGGAAAAGATCCATTGATCATTTTAAGAAAATGTACGTTATCAGATGGGGCGGAGCCCTCAGGTAACTCTATTCATTGTGAGAATTTGATCCGGCTTTACCGCATCACCGATGATAAGAAATATCAAGAGCAAGCAGAGGATATTTTACGCGCTGTCAATGCCGCATTAAGCAACTATGCCCCCGGCTATTTTTACCATGTGATGAATTGTGGCAGATACTATGACACAAAATCGCCCACATGGATTGTTAGCGTAGATAGGCATTTTAATCATGTGGACGAGATCAAACGTGCACTTGGAGAGTCCTTTTCCCCATTTGATACCGTGATCTTCCATTTTCCCGGTGATGATAAACTTTTAGAATTGATCCCGTCATTAGCCTCATACCCGCTAAAAGATGGAAAGACCACTTTATATCGTTGCTATCAGGGAAGGTGTCTTGCTCCACTGACAGACGTACATGACATGATAGAAGCATTGAGAAGTAAATAACGGAGAATCTTGAATGAAAGCAAAAAAAGTTGTGGTCACAGGTGCTGCTGGACAGATTGCCTATCAGTTGATCTTTAGGATCGCAAGTGGGGGATTGTTCGGCGATAAAGAACCGATTTCTCTACATTTATTAGATATACCGGAGTTTGAAAAATCCCTTGAGGGGATCAAGATGGAGCTCGATGACTGTGCATTTCCTCTTGTAAAAGAAATAAAAACGGGTTCAGATCCATTTAAAATTTTTGATCAGGCGACCCATGTATTTCTTGTGGGGGCAAAACCTCGTGGACCTGGAATGGAAAGAGGGGAGCTCTTAAGTGAAAATGGCAAGATTTTCATTACGCAGGGAAAAGCCTTGAATCAAGTAGCTGATCGGAATGTTAAAGTGCTTGTTGTGGGCAATCCATGCAACACCAATTGTTTGATTGCATTGCAAAATGCACCGGATTTGGATAAACGTAATTTTCATGCAATGACAAGGCTCGATCAAAATCGCGCAGTTTATCAAATCGCGAATAAAGCAAAAGTTGAAATTGAAGATGTGACTGATATGACCATCTGGGGAAATCATTCTTCTACGCAGTTCCCGGATTTTCTTAATGCAAAAATTAAAGGAAAACCTGTTAATGAGGTCATAAAGGATTTGGGTTGGCTTGAAAATGATTTCATTAAAACGATCCAGAAAAGGGGCGCTGAAGTGATTGCTGTGCGAGGGAAATCCTCTGCTGCTTCAGCTGCTAATGCTGCATTAGATGCGATGCGATCTATCTGCACGACTACCCCTAAAGGAAGTTGGTACTCATCTGGCGTCTGGTCAGATAAGAATCCTTATGGCATCGATGAGGGGCTGATTTACTCATTTCCATGCAGAACGCTTGAAAATGGGAAGGTGGAGATCGTTCCTGGCTTGAAAGTTGATTCCTTTGCAGAAGAACGTTTACGTATCAGTGAAAATGAGCTTAAAGAAGAAAGAGAGGTTGTATGTCAGATGTCATCTTCGAAGTAACCAAAGATAACCTGGAAACAGGTTTAAGAGGCTATCCGATCGGATATTGCACAACCTCGACTGTGGATCCGCAAAAAGGGTTGTTTTATTCAGGCCATGATGTGGCAGAGCTTAGCAAAAAAAGCCCGGAAGAAGTGATCTACCTGCTTTATTATGGCAAGGAGGCCACACCAGCTGAGCTTGATGCATTTAAAAAAGATCTGAATAAACGCGCCATCTGCAAACCGGAACTGATCGAACATATCAAGAAACTCCCTCGGGTCGGTCATCCCATGAAGCAGTTCACATGCGCGATCCTGATCGCAGGTATGTATGAGGCGACTGAGAATTATGAAGAGGATTGTTTGAATCTGATCGCTAAGATTCCAGAGATCGCAGCACAAGTGATCAATGCCAATGCCGGCTGGGGTGGATGCAAGCCTTCCAATCCCTCTTTAGGCTATATTGAGAACTTCACTCAAATGTTAAATGTCCCGAATGCCAACTTGAAAGATCTGACAGAGACATTTAGACTCTTTCACATCCTGCATTTAGATCATGGCGGAGGAAACCTCTCGACTTTTGTTGGTAAGGCTACCGCATCTGGTCTTGAAGATATGTATGGATCGATCGCAGCAGCGATGTGCGCGCTTGCCGGTCCAAGGCACGGAAGAGCAAATCAGGACTGTTTAGAATTTAACGAGAAGCTTTTGAAAGAACTCGGAAATAAATATACGGCCGAGGACTTAAGAAAAAATCTTCAAGGAAAACTTGATGCCGGCGAGCTTGTCTTTGGATTTGGACATGCGGTCTTGCGTGTAGAGGATCCAAGAGCGACTGTGATGTATAGTGTGGTCAATGAAAAATATCCTGACCATCCCTTGGTCAAGATCGCCAATCTTTTAAGGACTGTAGGAAGTGAAGTATTGAAAGAAAATACAAAAATATCAGATCCTTATCCTAATGTTGATGCAATTTCCGGCACCATGCTTGATATTAGTGGATTTCCTTATCCTGACTATTTTACGGTGTTGTTCGGTTTATCCAGAACGGTTGGAATTGCTATCCAGATTGTATATGAACGTTGCTATGCCCGTGATGGCAAAGGGACACCGATCATCAGACCGAAATATATTTATAAACCCCGGTAGAAAATGAACTTCAACGACATCCAATTTATCTTTAATCGTGCGCTAAGCTTGACTCTTGACCGAACCAAGTTGTTGTTCACTTTTATTGTTTTATCGCTATGCGGGGTGCTCGTTGTATTCTGTAGAGGACTTGCCGAGCATGCCAACCCCTGGGTAGCGATGAGCCTTAAATTCCTGCCGGTGTTCTTGTGCTCAGGGATGCTCCTTGCGCTTGGCATTATCCTGATCCGCGGCTATCATGATGAAATTAAAAAGAAAGAAGTCGATTTCTATAAAATACTCAGTAACTCCTGGCAAACGATGCTTGGTGCTGCCTATTTCACGATACCCGTCATCCTTCTCTATCTCATGCTTTGGATTCTCCTCGGAATCTTCCTTTTCCTTAGTACGCTTCCATCTGTCGGCGACTTCTTCTCTGTGATCCTTGTTTTTGCTCCATTTCTGATCAATCTAGCGACCCTCTTGCTTTGCACCTTTGTTCTTGGC
>CAZOAX010000035.1:5402-11456 GCA_964577735.1 uncultured bacterium | reverse complement strand
TGATCGTTTCAGCGGTCTCGAGGGGATAAAATACCCGGACGCTGACATCCTGGTCCAAGGGCAAATATTCCTGTCTCAAGAAGTCGATGTGGAGCTTTTGTGCTTCGGCATCAGAGATTTCTTCGATAATACCGCCTTTAAAGGGCAATGTCACTTTTTTCCAGTGCATTGGGATATAGTAGCTCACCTCATCGTCGTGAAAATTCTCCCTTGTAGGCTTGATCTTATCAAGGTCGGCTTTAGAGATTCTATTCAAGTCGATTTCAAGCTCCAGGCCTTTTGACATGAGTTCCTGAACCTGTTCTTGCGGGCCTACAACGGTATGGGTCAATGTGTGTGGCCAGATGTCAAGATACTCATAACCTGGAGGAGGTTCACCTTTAGGCTGCAGGACCGTCACGGGGATTTTACCAGTCATCAATTGACTGAAGCGTAAAGCAAATTCCGGATGGGAGACTTCTGAGATGTTGCGGGACAGATCGAGGGAAGGATTTAAGCTGACGAGGTTTTTCTTAGAGATTTGAACTACCCAATCGTTTTGTTGGACGGTGGAGGCATCTAAGACCACTTCAAGATCACCAGGCTCCATCATGTCGACAACATTTTTTGTTCCTTGAAGTTTGAGGTTGATCCGCTTACCAATGATTCCGTTTGGCTGCATGCCGGGGATCGTTTTATCATCAGGCAAGTTGATAATGCGGATGGGAACGTTTGGAATTGTTTTTGTGTCGGTGATCGATTGGTTGACGAAGAACCAGATCACGATCGCAGTGGCGAGCGCGACCACTTTTCTTTGCCAGTGATGGGTAAAAAATGAGCGAAGGTAGTCCATATTATTTTTCTTGCCTGTCTTCTGAGGTGAGAAGCGATTTCAGTGAGTCCATTACTTGCATAGGAGGAGACACAGGAGTTTCCGGAGGAGTAAAGATACTGCGGATGACGCCTTTGAACCTGTCGATCTTAATGCCGCGTGTCATGATCCCGTCTCGTGCTATGGAGACTTTCCCAGTTTCTTCAGATACCACGATGATCAACGCGTCAGTAATTTGACTGATCCCAAGACCGGCCCTATGTCTAGTGCCCATGGATTTAGAGAGTTGCGTGCTGTCATCTGCAAGAGGTAGGATGGTGGCGGCTGAAACGATCGTAGTCCCTCGGATGATAATGGCACCATCATGAAGGGGGGTATTGGTGATAAAGATGGTTTCGAGTAACTCTGGGGAGAATCTTGCATTCAATAGAACGGCTTTATCGGCATACTCATTGAGAGAGTCCTGATTTTCAAGCAGGATCAAAGCGCCCACTCTTTTTTCACTCATTCTGAAAACAGATTGCGAGATGCTTTCCAGGAACTTATCAAATTCGGTCACTTCCCGGTACTTCTTCCCTTTGACGCTTAACTTGGAAAGGGCAAGGCGGAGCTCGGGTTGGAAAATGATCAAAAAGCCAATGACAGCAACACTGATAAAATAATGCATCAGCTGATGAACAACTTGAAAGTCCAAAAGACTTGAAAGGGAGTACACGGCCAAGCAGGCAAGTAAACCGAAAATCAAGTCCATCGCCCGTGTGTTCCAGAAAAACGACAGGAGATAGTAGATCAATGTCGCTATGCTCAAGACTTCAAGGAATGGAATGAGAAGCTGAAAGAACCTCATGTAAGGATCCCGTCCAAAATTGTAATGGTGTCGCGATGGCTTCCTACATCATGTACACGCAGGTAATCCACTTTCTGTTGCACGCAATAAGAGGCTAAAGCAATTGTTGCAGGAAGAAGCTCTTCTCGTGGTTTTTTAACATAGTGCATGATGAAAGATTTTCGGGAAAGGCCCAAAAACAGGGGAAGCTTAAATCTTTTAAATTGGGCGATGTTTTTGACAATTTCAAGGTTTTGGGCAGGTGTTTTCCCAAAGCCAACGCCGGGATCGAGGATGATATTTTTAGGACTCATTCCTGACTTCAAGAGCTGATCGATCTTTTGTTCAAACCAGTCGAATATAGTTTCGGGATTTCCTGCATGCATCACACAAGTCAGTACATTTGCATCAATAGCTAGCTTTAGCATTTCAGGATTGGAAATTCCGGAGACATCATTGATCATCTTTGCGCCGGCCTCTATCGCTAGCCTTGCCACTTCTGGTTTGTAAGTATCCACACTGATTGGAATTTTCAAATGCTTTTTTAATTCGCGGATAATGGGGATCACTCTTTTGATCTCTTCTTCAAGTGGAACAGGCGTTGCACCGGGACGTGTCGATTCTCCCCCGACATCGATCCAATCAGCTCCCTCATTTTGCATTTGAAGGGCCCGTGCTACTGCTTTCTCTGTTTCCTGATATAAATTCCCATCGTAGAAGGAGTCCGGAGTGATATTTAAGATGCCTAATATTTGCGTATTTTGTGTCATTGAAGTAGTCTATTCAAAAAGGTTTTTTAGATGGATGTCGAAATACTTGCCCGGTTTCAGTTTGCTCTTACGATTATGTTCCATTACATCTATCCGCCATTAAGTATAGGGCTTGGATTATTCCTTGTCATTATCGAAGCTCTCTATCTGAAAACAAGGGAACCCCTCTATCTTCAAATGTCCAAATTCTGGACGCGCGTCTTTGCCCTGACGTTTGCCCTTGGCGTGGCAACCGGTATTGTGATGGAGTTTGAGTTTGGAACCAACTGGTCGACTTATTCCCGCTATGTGGGCGATGTGTTTGGAAGCGCGCTTGCAGCAGAGGGGGTGTTTGCCTTCTTTTTAGAATCCGGATTCCTTGCTATTTTGCTCTTTGGATGGAGCCGGGTATCTGCTGGCTTTCATTTTTTTGCTACCTTGATGGTGGCACTTGGAGCTCATTTCAGTGCGATCTGGATTATTGTGGCTAACTCCTGGATGCAGACGCCAGCTGGGTTCCATGTCGTCGGTGAAGGGCTTAAAGCGCGTGCTGAAATTACAGACTTTTGGGCTATGGTCTTCAACCCATCCTCTGTAGATCGATTAGTGCATTCCGTGATCGGCGCATGGCTTGCCGGAGCGTTCCTCGTGGTCAGCGTCAGTAGCTACTATTTACTCAAGAAAAGACATGTGGCGTTTGCTGAACGTTCCTTGAAAATTGCACTGATTGTGGCTTCAGTTTCTTTAACGCTCCAATTATTCAGTGGTCACTCAAGTGCAAGAGGTGTGGCAGTCAATCAGCCTGCAAAACTGGCAGCTTTTGAAGGACATTTTCACACAGAGCGGGGCGCCGGCCTTTATCTTGTCGGGATCCCCGATAAAGAAACCGAAACCGTCCATGGGATCAAAATTCCCGGCATGCTCAGTTATTTGGCTTTTTCTGATTTAAACGCAGAAGTAAAAGGGCTCGATCAATATCCCAAAAAAGATTGGCCGAACGTCCAAGCTGTTTTTCAGACCTTTCATCTCATGATCCTCATGTGGGTCTTGATGGTGATAAGTGCAATATTAGCTTTTTGTTCAAGAAAGCCATGGGTACTGAAAATTCTTGTTGTCTCGGCCATATTTCCTCAAATCGGCAATCAAGCCGGATGGGTGTCTGCTGAAATGGGACGCTATCCTTGGATCGTGCAAGACCTGTTACGCATATCAGAAGGGCTTTCCAAATCCGTGACGGCTAATCAAGTCTTTTGGTCGATCGTCCTATTTGGGATTGTTTACTTTTTTCTCTTCTTGCTTTTTGTCTACCTGCTTAATGAAAAGTTCAAGCATGGCCCGTCCGATCACGACTTAGAATCGCCCTATCATAACCTACATAAGGTCATCCATGAGTGAATATTTTGTATTGGAATTTGTGTGGTTTACCATTTTTGTGATCTTGCTTACAGGGTTTGCGATTTTAGACGGTTTTGATCTTGGCGTTGGAATGCTCCACATGTTCTCTAAAAGCGATACTGAGCGCCGTTTGATGCTCAATTCGATCGGGCCTGTCTGGGATGGCAACGAGGTCTGGCTTGTCACAGCCGGCGGGGCTCTATTTGCCGGATTTCCGGCCATCTATGCAACCATCTGTTCGGCCTTTTATGCTCCTGTCATGATTTTATTGAGCGGCTTGATATTCCGGGCAGTTGCTATTGAATTCAGAAGCAAAAATCCTTCCGCCCTTTGGCGGTGGGCCTGGGATGTGATGTTTTCCTTTGCCAGCTTGCTTATCTCCCTCTGCCTTGGACTTGTCGTCGGCAACCTCATTCGCGGCATCGCCATCGATGCAGAAGGGGAGTTTATCGGTACATTTAGTGACTTTTTAAACCCTTACGCACTATCCATTTCTGTTTTAACAGCGGCGCTATTTGCCATGCATGGTGGAATCTATATCTTGATGAAAACAGAAGGCGCACTCCACGATAAGCTGCGCGGCTGGATCAACCCCTTGATCATTGTTTTTATCATGCTTTATTCCATCATCACATGTGCGACATTGATCTACGAGCCCCATATGACCGATGCGATCCGGGAACGCCCGTATATCTTCTTGGTAGCGCTCGTCAACATGTTTGCGATTGCTAATATACCTAGAGAGGTCAATAAAGGCCGTGATGGAAGGGCCTTTTTGTGCTCGTGTTTGAATATTGTTTGTTTGCTTGCTTTATATGGGATCGGGACTTATCCCAATGTGGTTCGGGCGATCAATGATCCTGTGAATTTAAGTTTGACCATTTATAACTCTGCCTCATCGCCTGCCACGCTTAAAATCTTGTTGTTGATCGCTTTAATTGGCGTCCCGATGGTTGTCTCGTACACTATCGCCATCTACTGGATCTTCCGAGGCAAGGTAAGACTGGAACATACGAGTTATTGAGGGGGAAGGTTTAGGCGGTATGCAGTTAGAAAAATTCAACACAGAGACACAGAGGCGCAGAGACACAGAGATAGAACCCAGTCTCACTCATCAAATTATTGGAGCTGCAATTGAAGTACATCGTACTTTAGGAGGTCCTGGTTTGCTGGAAAGTATTTATGAAGCAGCTTTATGTCATGAGCTTAGTGTGAGAGGATTGCGATTTCATCAGCAAAAACCTGTGCAAGTAGTTTATAAAGGAGTTGTTGTTCAAGATCCGTTATTTATTGATATATTGGTTGAAGATAAAGTCATAATCGAGGTAAAGGCGACCGAGAAAAATCACCCTATACATGAAACTCAGGTGCTTACATATTTACGATTGACTGGTGTCAAGTTAGGGCTTCTTGTTAATTTTGGGGTCCCTGTAATAAAAAATGGCATCTCACGTATTATTAATGGGATTATATAGATTCTCTGCGCCTCTGTGTCTCTGTGTTGAATTTTTAAAGGAGCTTATGATGAAAAAACTATATGCGCTAGCGTTGTTGTTGATGCAGGTGGGGTTGTTTGCGGGGGAGGTTGGGTCGTATGAGGAGCTGGCGGATGCGATGCGGACAGGGGAGCGGTTTACATTTGTTGTAAACTTGCAAGAGATGACATGCAATTTCAGCATGCCGATCGGGTACTTTGTTCCAAGTAAGATGATGCTCATTGGCGCTGTTGATCATCAAGATGAGAAAATCGTCACATCCGATCTGCATTTTACTGATTGCTCGGGTATTCCCACTTACGAATATGTCAAATACACTTTCGCTCCCGACAACACCCTCCATATTCGATTAGTCGTTTATTCTACAACGTTTGTGCCACTTGCTGAGCATGACATCAATTGCTCGATCGGTAATGGTGTGAAGATCAAAACAAGTTAATGTGATTCGATCCCAAGGGCAGTTAGAGTTTTTTCAAGTTTGTCTTTTTTGATCCATAAATACATGGGTTTGTCTTCATCGGATCGATAGCGAAAATCTATATTATTAAATGCTTTTAATTGGGTTTTTAACGAGCATAGAAGTCGATATTCCTGATATGAAATTTCTTCTTTAAAGAATAGGACATGGTCTTCTTCAGAGCTGTTGACCTTTTCAACAATTTCCTTACAAGTGCAAGCAAACTTGGCTGCATATCTCATCACAAAAGGAATATCAGCTTTGTTGACAATGCCCCGGCTGCCAGTTACATGATTCAATTGATGGAGGAGGAGTCCCTA
>CAZOAX010000035.1:0-5392 GCA_964577735.1 uncultured bacterium | reverse complement strand
TCCCTATATGTCGTTGGGAAATGATTGGATTAGATTGCTCATGCAAAATACAATAAATTGAGGCGAATTAAGTTTCAATAAGAGAGGGCTTTTAACCCTCTCTTTACTGAGAGTTATTTGACGGGTTCTTTGGGGGCGGCGGGTTTTTCAGCTTCGTGTGTTTTTTGGTAGGAGTCGTAGGCGGATTCGATCTTTTTGGCCTGTTGTTCGTAGGCTTCTTTTATTTCTTCAAAGGCTTTTTGGATTTGATTCTTGTAGTGAGTGTAGGTGTCTTCGCGGAACTTTTCAGGCTCGTATTTGAAGCTTGTTAGGATTTCGCGGAAGAGGTCGTGATTGGCAATCGCAAGGCCGGAGAGGAGGGCAAAGGCGAGCAGGATCACAAATATGACTCCGCCGATGAGGCGCTTGACGAGTAAAATCAGGGTGATGATAAAGATGATAACGGCTGTGAGATAGGCCATTGAGGTATTGGCTGTAAGAAAATCAATAACTTCGTTCATTTTAACTCCTTTTTAAATTTCACATTACTATAAAGCTTTTGTTTCAATCAACTTTGTTTTCTTTGCGAAATGTAAAGAGAGTAAAGCGCCTGCTGCAACAAGCATTAAATAAAGAGAAGGGGCAAAGATCCAGCCGGTGAAGCGGTAGGTCATTAAGGTGATCACAAGCGTTGGGGTTCCGATGATTTGAGAGCCAAGGGTATAGCCAAGGCATAGGACGGTGGATCTACAGTGCGGGGGGACTTGTTCAAGTGCCCAAGCGTGATAAGGAGCGGCGAATGCAACGCCTGATAGGACAATGAAGAGGCGAATGAGGGTGATGGATAGCAGGGTGGAGCTCGGGCCAATGAGGGAAAATAGAGGAATTGCCATTACAAAGGCTGAGATGGCGCCGATAAGCATGATTTTTTCTTTTCCGAACCGGTTGGCTAGATAGCCGAAGAAGGGAAGCAGGAATAGATCCAGGCTGAGAAGGGCTGTATTGGCCTTCATCAGATCGCTTTTTGTCAAAGCGGTCACAAGCGGGATATACCCATTCATTAAAATGAAGGCTAAGGAATAAGTTGTGTAACTAAAGCCGGCTGCGAGTGTAATACAGAGTAGGGCTCGCCTATGGGAATAGAGAGAAAACTTTTCTTTTGGAGGTGGTTCAGAGGTTTTATCATTTGCTCGTAAATAAAGACCGATGAAACCAGTTATTCCGCCAGACCAAAATAACACGCGCCAAACCGATTCTTCATACGTGCTAAATAGGGTGATGATCGCGGAAGCAAGTAGAATGCCTCCGATGCTTGATGCATCGATCAGGCTGCTCATAAAGCTTCGTTGACGGACTTCCGTTTGTTCGAGTACGTAGACAGCTCCTCCGGCAGTCTGTCCTGCGGCAAAGAAGCTTTGAGTTAGCCTTAGAAGACTTAAAAAGACAGGTGCTAACATACCCACTTCGTGAGAAGTAGGTAGAAATCCGATCGCAATGGTGGTAGCGGCCATTCCGGAGAGAGAAAAGAAGAGGGCTTCCTTTCTTCCCTTTTTATCTGCGATAAGTCCAAAGCAGAACGATCCAACGGGCCTTGCCAGCATTCCAAGTGGGATCATAGCATATGTTAAGAATAAAGCTGTGAAGGGATCTTGAGAGTGAAAAAAGAGGGGGGCGAGGAAAGGGGCTAGAAGTCCAAAGAGGGCATTATCATAATGCTCAAAAATATTGCCGATGACGGCCGCTGCAAGCTTACGGCGCATTAGCGGATCTTCTCATTTAATTCAGCCGGATCTTCTGGGAGCTTTATTCCGAGTGCTTTTTTTGTTTCGTTCATAATGAAAAAGGTGCCACATACAAGCAGGGGAATGCTATTTTGTGCGAGAACTTCTTGTATGGTAAGTGATGAGGTATAGTGAGGGTAGTTTATGGCATCCAATTTAGCGGCAAGATTTGCTGTAGGAGTGCCTCGGTGCTTGGCTTGGACAAGGTAAATGTGAGAAACGTTTTCAGTTAATATTTGGAGGCATCCGTCGATGTCTTTTGAGTCTGAAAGACCAACGAGTGCTGCGAACTTCAGATTGGGATAAAGATGCGCGAGTGATTTAAACAAGGCGGTCATTCCATCCGGATTATGGGCGACATCTAAAATGATAGGCGTGTCTGCCACTTGTTCAATCCGGCAAGGAGGGCGAACACGGCATCCTGCCTCAATACAGGTTTCATCGATTTTTAAATGGGTCAAGGCCGCTTTTGCAAGGGCACTATTTTCTTCATCAAATGTGGCAAAAGGACCCATTATTTGAGTGTGTTTTTGCTTGATTACATGACAGGGGACACTTGGACCAATGAAAACAGGTACGTTCTCTTTAATAATGCCGGCTTTTTCATAGGCGATTTTTTCAATTGTGTCGCCGAGTATTTCCATGTGGTCCATCCCGATGGACGTAATGATGGAGAGTTCCGGGATGATCGTATTGGTTGCGTCTTTACGTCCGCCAATTCCTGTTTCAATGACGGCGTAGTCTACTTTTTCTTGAGCAAAATGCAGGTAGGCAAGCAGTGTTGTGGCTTCAAAAAAAGTGGTGTTGAAATTTTGGACTTTGCTTAAGTGCTGAACGACTTGATCCTCAGAGATCAACTCACCATTGATCTGAATTCTTTCGCGGAATGAGCTGATGTGGGGGGATGTATAGAGCCCTGTTTTATAGCCGGCAAGTGATAGTGCTTTTGCAATTTTAGTAGATACGGAACCTTTTCCATTGGTTCCGGCAATGTGAATGGTGCGAAATGTTTTTTCTGGATGGCCTAAACGGGATAACAATTCTTCAATAGTGCTCAAACCCAGTTTCATACCGGGGTGGATAGAAAATAGATGCGCGAGTGCTGAATTATAGTTCATAGGGAAGGAGTGGTTTGATCTGTTCTTCAGTAACGACAGCCGATCCTAAAGGGATCATCGGCTTGATCGCTCCATGAAAATCAGATCCACCGGTGATGAGTAAGTTTTTTTGTTTTGCGTAGTTGATCCAAGGGGCATTTTTTGCTTTCGGCATGATCGCATATTCACATTCGATCCCATCGAATGCATGGGCATCCATCAACTCCCGAACAAATGCATGATTATAATGAAGGTGAGGGTGGGCAAGGACGGCAAAACCTTTAGCTTCATGGATTACAGCGATCGCTTCTTCCACGCTGAATGTCTCTCCTGCAGAGTAGGCTTTTTTGCCCTCTCCAAGATAGGTTTTGAACGCATCGGAGATGTCCGCTGAAAGGCCTCTTTGAACTAAGATCTTAGCGATATGAGGCCTTCCAACTACTCCAGTAGCATTTTGATTGAGTTCCTCTTCCGTGATTTCGATCCCAAGAGCCTTTAACTTATCCAACATCGCGAGGTTTCGGTTGTGTCTGCGCATCGCATGTCTTTGGCATAAAGCCGTAATGCTTGGATGGGTATGGTCAAATGCATAACCGAGGATGTGGGTGCTTTGATCCTTGAAGTGACAGGAGAACTCAATTCCCGTGATCAAGATGATCTCATGCTTTTTAGCATGTGTGAAAGCATCCGGATAAGCTGAAACGCAATCATGGTCGGTAATGGAAATCCCTTTCAAGCCTTTTTCTTTTGCAAGGATGATCAGTTCTTCAGGTGTTAATGTGCCATCAGAACAGGTTGAGTGCATATGAAGATCAAAGCTCATAGGGGATCATCCTGACTTCACACTCAAGTTCAGTGCCTGTTTTTTCATGGACAGCGGCCTTTACTTTTTGGATCAATTCTTTGAATTCAAGCGCTGTTGCTTCATTCTGATTGATCAGGAAATTGGCGTGAAGGGTAGAGACGGAAGCCTTTCCGATGGTCAATCCTTTAAGTCCACATTCATCGATCAATTTGCCTGCCGATTGCTGCTCTGGATTTCGGAACACACATCCGGCTGATTTATCACTATAAGGTTGTGTTTTTTGACGGGTATTGATGATCGTGATTTGTTTAGTGCGAGCTTCTTCAGCAAATTTAAGGGAAAAAGTGGCGCCGACAATGGCTCCTTTTTTGTTCTGAAATGAGGAGTAGCGATAAGCAAATGAAAGTTCTTCTTTGGAATAAGTGGTCAAAATCCCATTTTCATCGACAAAATCTACAGAATATAAAAAATCTTTTGTTTCAGCGCCATTGGCACCGGCGTTCATAAAGACAGCGCCACCGACACTTGCTGGAATTCCGGCTGCAAATTCAAGGCCTCCGTAGCCCAATTTTGCTGTTTGCGTGCCCAGCCTTGAAAAACTGTAGCCTGCGCCTACATGAAATTGGTGATCCGAAGTATGTAAAAAGTCGATTTTATTGTGGATGACACATCCATTGAAACCAAGGTCATCAAACAGGCAATTGGAGCCTTTGCCAAGAATGAAGAAATTTAACTGGTGGGTTTTACAGTGGGCGAGTACCGCCTGCATTTCCTTTACTTCACGCACTTCGGCATACAGTTTAGCGGGTCCGCCAATCCCGAGTGTGGACAGTGAAGAAAGGGGTTTATTCTGGATCAGCTGCGGGAGGGAGTTCAAGACTTGCGTCATGGGCTATCTGCTCGCTTTGTTGCAATTCATCAAGAGAACCTTTGATTTCTTCAGCATTGTACTCGATTCCTTGGTTCATCTTGTATAGAGCATCCAAAAGCGCATTGACAAAGGCTGTCGCAGCCGGCGTACCAAATTTCTTGGTCAAACGAATAGCTTCAGTGATAGCAACCTTCGGCGGAATCTCTCTACCATGGACAAGCTCGTAGATTCCGATTGCTAAAGCTGTCTTTTCCACAGTTTGAATACGTTCAATATCATAGGAGACGACTACTTTTTGTAAAAGTTCATCGATGTCATCTAATTTCGCCTGAATCAACTTCGCTTTTTCAATGGATTTCATAACATTAGACTTGGAAACTTTCAATTGTTCCATGACGAGTTCGATCGTCGCATCTTTGTCTTTCATCCCTTGCATTTCAGCAAATAGCAGCAGGAATAAAATTTCACGTAATTTTTGATTGGGAATTGCCATAATGACTTAAGATTCTAGAGTGAAACTCCTAGAAAGTCAATCACTATTCCCTCTAAATAATTGGCTGTATTCCTGTATTGCTGTATTTGCCATATTCCTGTATAATAGGGATATAAAGAGAGGGGGTTATATGCAGAAGAGTCAGAGTAAAAAGTTAACTTTTGAGTTTCCTGCTGAAGAATACATTTTCTTAAAGATGACATGTGCAAAGCAAGGTGTCACAATGAAGGATTTTGTAACAAATGCAGTTATTAAAAGCATTGATGAGTATGAGTCACACCTTGATAGTCTAGCTTATCAGGCCCTTACTCAGGAGGAGCGTGATAACGCAATTCCCCTGGATCAACTTGAAAAAGAGTTGGGTTG
>CAZOAX010000034.1:0-11712 GCA_964577735.1 uncultured bacterium | reverse complement strand
GCACGCGATCTTCTTATTGAAACATTTGGCAAATATGTAACTAAATCCAAAGAACTGGACATGGTCATCAACAACAACACGTTAACAGTTTGCAAGGATATTCGTATTCTTAAAGCAACAACAACAGAGAAGTATCCAACGAAAGAAAAAGAAGAGAAAAAAGAAAACAAAGATATCTAAATAGTTAAATCGCTTCCCGCCTCCTCGGTTTCAACATCGAGGAGGTTTTTACTATCCCCAAATACAATAAGTGTCCCAGCACAAGCCCGATGAAGGCATAGACGAGCGTTTCTGCTGTGAAGGTAAAGCCGAATTCGAAGTGTTTAAATGTATCGACTGTGATCTCACGATCACCCATTTGCAGGAACATGAAAGGCTTTAGCCAGATGGAGCTATTCGTGAGGGTCAATTCGGCCTCCTGAAAGGAGGAAAGGCGCGCGACCATCCCTTTTAAAATTTCGCCTTGAAGGGAGAAATCGGGATCCTGATTTTGATGAAACTTCTCGACCCATTCTGTGAGTGTCTTTTTGGAGAGAACTGCGGCTTGCTCAATTTTGCTGACTTGGTATTGAAGCTCTTTCACATGTCCACTTAGCTCATGGATATACTGAATGTAAAACTGAGGGAACTGAGCAAGTGTAAAGGCTCCTGCACAAGCAAAGATCCGATCGACGAGTTTACCGGCTCCTGACATGATTGAGTTCAAGTTTTTTCCTTAGTGGTCGTTTGGGTAAAAGGGCTCCACATGGACCATCACATCGCGTACTTCAGGCATTTCTTTCTGAATTTCATAGCGCACTTTTTGTGAGATCTCATGGGCTACTTTTACAGATAACTCAGGATCCACTTCGATGTCAATGCCGACGTAGGCATCGGGGCCATATTGTTGGATACGGATCTTCTCTGTCCCAAGTACACCAACTGCCTTCAATGCAGCTTGCTTGACTTTTTCAAAATAGCCATTGGATGGTGTCCGATCCAGGATTTGATGCATATTGGTGCGGGCCGCATTAAATCCGACGACGACCATGAACAAGGCAATAAGTGCCGCACCCATGTGGTCGAACATTTGGCTTAGCTGTGGAGTAAAGCTTCCAAGAACAAGGGCGATCATTGCAAAGATACTTGTGATGCTATCGATCCGATAATGAGCGGCATCAGCAGCAAGAGCGGGACTGTTTTGCGCTTTTGCTGTACTCATCATGCGGCGATAGCAGAATTCAAGTATAAAGACCGAAATTAAAGGCACGATCCACAAGAAGGGATGGATATTAGGGCCTTGCGTGGATCCCACTTCGCTCGTGTTATAAAAGAACATCACACCGCCTAAAATAGCGAGGAACACACCAAGCTGAAAGCCGGCAAGCGGCTCAAAACGGCCATGGCCAAAAGGATGATTGGTATCAGGTGGCCTAGCAGCAAACTTAAAGCTGACAACAAGCGCAAGGCTTGTTGCTATATCCAAACTTGTGGACAGTGCGTCCATAAAGAGTGCTGCGCTCCCAAACAATAAAGAGGTCGCAAGCTCAAAAAGAACAATAAAAGTGCGCGCGCCAATCCCCTGAAAAGAAGAGCTCAAAAGGGCTTTGTAGCGGTTTTTTCGCGACTCTTCTACTTCTTTTGGCGGAAGTACAGGATCTGGATATTTAGGTTCCAAAGTAACGGTCTCCAAAATCACCAAGGCCGGGCACAATGAATTTTTGGTCATTCAAGTGCTCGTCTACCTCAATACAGACCACATGCATGCCTGGAGCTACTTTTTTCAATGCCTCAATCCCCTCCGGAGCTGCGATCACACCGGCATAAACGATATTTTTCTCTGCCACACCTTGTTTTTTTAGCATTTCAACCACAAGTCCGCCGCTCCCCCCTGTTGCAATCATCGGATCGAGGATCACGACAGTGTCCTTTGGCTGCATCTTGGGGAGGTTTTCGTAGTAGAGATGTGGGAGGGCAGTTTCTTCATCTCTTTTAATCCCCACAAATCCGACCGGGCTTGAAGGAAATAGCTTCATAAAGGGATAAAGAAGGGAAATCCCCGCTCTTAGGATCGGGATCAAGATCACCTTTTCTTTGATCTTGTAGCCAGTTGTCCTTGTCAAAGGGGTTTCAATGGAATGTTCTTCTTTGTCTAAGACACTTGCCACTTCATATGATAGCTGAGAGCCCAAATGATCAGTTGCGGTACGAAAGCTCTCTGTCGTTGTGTTTTTATCGCGTAATAGCGACAAGATCGTGCTCTTCATCTGAATCCGTTTTTAATCTGTATATATAATGATACTACCCAAAATGCTATTTAAGAACATGTTTGGATGATTCAACAAGAAGGCACAAAGACACAAAGAGAGGGCATTTTACTCTGTGTCTCTCTGTTGAATTTCCATATTGGACCTATAAGCAAGAGAATAATATATAACACTTATCGCTTTAATTTCTTAATACTTTCCAAGATTTTGGCCTTTAATGGATCGTAGCAGGAAGTTAGATCTTCCACTGTCAAGTGGTACTCAATATCCGGTGACACGCCGATATTTTCAATCGGATTATTATCATCCCGATAAGCGATCGAACCCGTATAGTTCATCTCATCCACACCAAAAAGATTGGGGTAGGTCGCTGTTAATACAAACCCACCAGCACCGCCTGTTTTTGTTCCAAACAGGGTCGCGCGTTTATTGTCTTGGAGAATACTTGGGAAGAAGTCGGCGCATGAAAAGTCCATTTGGTTGATCAAGACCAAAATAGGTTTTGTATAGCGGACATCATAATCAGGATCGATCTCATAAAAGCCATACAACGGATAGGGCGATGTGAATGAAATTCCAAGGTTCCATTGGCTTTCAAGAAAATGAAAGTAATCGGAGATCTTGTAGACAGTGTCCATGGTCACAGTCAGGCCGTCGAGGTCATCTCCAAGAAGCTCCATAGCACCTTCATCAGAACTGATCAAGTCAAACTCAGAAAGCGAGGATTGTCCAAATGCGATCTCTTTTTGCGTCAAAGAAATCCGATGTTTGGGTAGTGCAAGAGGCTTGTCAGTTAATACAGAAAGGAGGGCATACATGTAAAAAACAGATCCGCCCGGATTGTTGAGCTGATCGATCACCAAGGCTTCACTTTCTTTTTGCAGACGACGGATAAGGTCTTTAAATTGCTCAAATTCATCTGTTGAAGCATCAAAATGTGGGATGCGGATATACCCATACCGATGCCGGTCAGGTGTTTCAAAGAGGTAGGCATGGAAATCTGAATCCGGGTGCGATGACCAGATTTTTTTTCCGAGTGCCGGAACAAAACTATTTCTGTTTCCCATTCCTTCCCCGGCAGCGTCTACTATATGCGTACACTTGAGCGCTTCATAATATGGCGATAACATCGACTTTTTAAACGTCTTACGGATTTTCGGTTTTACAGCATCGACAATATTGGCTAAAGCATAATTCTGAGAAAACCCAAGACTGATATTCTTAATTCTTTCTTCGCGGTGGATCCAGTTTATTGAATAGACAGACTCTTTTTTTTGCCCTTTATGCCTCACACCTAAAAGAACCTCTCCTTGAGGAGTGGCATGTCCTTCTGATCCTGAACGTTTTGTAAAAAACATCTCTGCAACTGAGCAATCAGAAAGGGAATCCCTTCGTTTCAATTCTTCATTTCGAAATTCTCTCATCACATCAGCGATCGGCATCCCATTAAAACTTGTGATCTCATCGCCGATCTCAATTGGGCTTCTTGGAAAAGCTTCCCGGTTCAGGCCCACTATAAAATAGCGTCCTTCTGCAGACTTCATCATGAAAGGAAGTTTGGAGGATTCGGTGCTATAAAAGGAAATGCCGACATGAAAGTCATCTGTTGATTTGAAAAAATCATGAAGGATGCCTTGGTAGTCTTTAATTGAAATCCCATTTAGAGCACGGACTTTTTCTTTGGCCTCTTCAATTTTTTCCTCTAAAACCCATCCCCCATATGCTTGTTTCCATTCTGCTGGCGCGTACTGAGTTTGAAATATTCCCTTGATAGTGTCGAGGTCTGCGCACATCCTCTCTTTTGCACCCTCGTTATTTTCCCCAAACAACGAAGCTGTCAATAAAAGAGCGAAAAATACAAACTTATTCATGAGATCCTTTATTAATTTCATCTACGGGATAGGCTTCGACATCACGCCAAACCTTCAATCCTTCCGGATATTCCATTACATTGTAATAGCCTAATTCGGTCAATCGATCTACTAAATATCTAGCCTTCGGGCAGGTAGCCGAAAATCCATAAACGACAATTAAACTGGTTTTGTCAGGGATTATTGACGCAAGCCGCTCGTCTGAAAAATCAGACGCCGCAAGCTTGGCGCCTGGAATAATATTTTTATCATTCCAGTGATCCCCCCTGGCATCGAGCAAAATAAATGAGGCTTTCGTATCGATCATCTCTTTTAGCGTTGCAGCATCAATTGCAGGGACTGCTTCTACACTTGAAATAAAACTGAACGAGACAAAAGCAAAAAAGAGAATAGCTTTTTTCATAAAACCCCATTATTTTAATAAATCATTATGGCAAAATAAGATTTTTAAAACTAGCTATAATAGCACTTTTTTCATTGGCGGGATAAGAATATAGGTGTAATATGGGTGATCTTAGATTGAAGGAGCTGCCCTAAATGATCCCCTATTGTAAATCTATATTTAAAACGAAGCGCAGGAAAACCCGTGAAGTCTTAGTCGGGAACGTCGGTGTTGGCGGAAATAATCCGGTTCGGATCCAGTCCATGACCACGTCCAGCACTCGCGATATCGATGCGACCATCGAACAGGCAATCAGGCTTGCAGACAGTGGCTGTGAAATAGTCCGAGTTACGGTACAAGGGATCAAAGAGGCCGACGCCTGCGAAGGGATCAAAAACGGCCTCGTTCAAAGAGGTTACAACATTCCCCTTGTCGCCGATATTCACTTTTTCCCGCCGGCAGCTATGCAGGTGGCAGATTTTGTAGATAAGGTCCGGATCAATCCGGGCAACTTTGTCGATAAACGCGCGTCCTTCAAAGTCATAGAATATGACGATGCCTCCTACGCGCGGGAACTTGAAAAAATTGAAGAAAAATTCACTCCTCTTGTCGAAAAATGCAAACGTCTCAAACGTGCTCTCAGGATCGGCACAAACCACGGTTCTCTCTCCGATAGAATTATGAACCGCTATGGAGACACGCCTCAAGGAATGGTGGAATCCGCGCTTGAATTTGCTAGAATTTGCCGTCAAAACGATTACCACGACCTGATCTTTTCCATGAAATCCTCAAATCCTCAAGTGATGGTACTGGCCTACCGCTTACTTGCTGCCGAAATGGATAAACTAGGATGGGACTACCCTCTTCACTTAGGTGTCACGGAGGCCGGTGAAGGTGAAGATGGACGGATCAAATCTGCAATGGGCATTGGATCACTCCTTTTAGACGGCCTCGGTGATACGATCAGAGTCTCTTTGACTGAGGATGCATGGAACGAGATCGACCCTTGTAAACGACTTATCGCCTTTGCAGACCACTATCAGAATGCCGATGGCGTTGCCCCTTTTACTGAGAACACGCGCAATTTTGCCGCCATTGAAAGACGGGAGATCGTCTATCCCAAACATATCTCCCTTCACAAAAGCGGCTCTGTCATTTTAGAACCCAAAGAGATCAATTTTCAGGAGCTTGGTTGTTCAGTTAAACTTGGCCAAATTAAGCTTCAAGCAGACACAGTCGACTGCCTGATCATGAAAGATGGCCCTCAAAAGCTAAAAGAGATCGGTATATCGACACTTAACCCGCTCACTTTAACGCAAGCCAAGCAATCACTTTTTTCACTGATCGAGTCTATTATTATCCGTGATGAAGAACAGTGGGATGACTTAGAGACGCTAAAACCGCAAGTGATCTTCCTCGCCCCTTCCAAAAACAGGCTCCATTATGCCCGGAAGTTCTTTGAGTGGCTAAAAAACAAAAACATCAAGACTCCTGTGATCTTGAATTTTGCTTATAGCTGTTCAAAAGAAGACCTTGTGATCCAAGCAGCAGCCGAACTGGGAGCCTTACTTTGCGATGGCCTTGGAGAAGGAATCTTTATCAAAGGACCTTATGAGACAGGCTTCCTTCGCAATTTAAGCTTCTCGATCTTGCAGGCAGCCAGGATGCGAACATCCAAAACCGATTTTATCTCCTGTCCTAGCTGTGGAAGGACCCTTTTTGATCTGCAAGAGGTCTCAAAACGGATCAGAACCCGTACAAGTCATCTTCCCGGCGTGAAAATCGCCATTATGGGGTGCATCGTAAACGGCCCTGGAGAAATGGCTGACGCTGATTTTGGCTACGTCGGATCCAAGCCCGGCATGATCGACCTTTATGTTGGCAAGACCTGCGTTGAAAAAGACATCACCTTTGATGATGCGGACGATCGCTTAATTGAACTGATTAAAAAACATGACCGTTGGGTCGAACCTGAGGAATCGCTATGCTCACAACACTCTTAGCCGTCTGCTTTTTTTACACAAATGAACCTATCGTCTCCATGAGAGAAACGCCATCACATGAGGCAAAAGTTGTCTCGCAAACCGTTTATGCTGAAGAGATCCAGATCAAAGAAGAGTCTGGTAACTGGTCCTCCATTATCACATCAGACGGTTATAACGGTTGGGTTGAAACAAAAACTTTAAGCAATTGCCGAAAAGCCTACAGAACCGACTTAAAAACATCCCGTCTATCCACCCATATTTATGGGATCAATGATACTGAATGGGGACCGATCTTAACAGTACCATTTGGTACTCCCCTAAAATCGCTCGACACATCAGGCAAACGCTGGATTAAAATCAGCCTTGTGAATGGTAAGGAAGGTTATGTTCAACGCGGCGATGTAGCAGAAGTCTCTAAGACAGATCTTGTTGCATTTAGCCAAAAATTTTTAGGACTCCCCTACACTTGGGGTGGCAGATCCAGTTTTGGATACGATTGCTCCGGATTTGTTCAGATGCTGTATAACCAAATGGGAATCGACCTACCAAGAGATTCCAAAGACCAAGTACAAGATAACCGCTTTCACACTGTTGCCATTAATGAGCTGCAAGCCGGCGACTTGATCTTCTTTGGAAAATCAGAAAACCAGATCCGCCATGTCGGCATGTCTATCGGAAATGGACAATTTATACACGCTACATCAGCTGAAAACCAGCCCTGGATCCGCATTAGTTCTGTCACAGAATTTGACTGGAGCGGCAATCCTGAGGCCAATTACCCTTATCGCATAGGAAAACAATTATGAAACCACAAAGATTAAGTAAAGTTCTCGCCGCTTGCGGTGTTGCCGCCCGTCGTAAATGTGAAGATCTGATCTTTGCTGGGAAAGTCACCGTCAACGGCGAAAAAGTATTAGTTCCGCAAACCCTCGTTGACGCATATAAGGACAAGATCGTCGTTGAAGGCAAGCAAGTCTATATGCAGAAACAAAAAGTGTATTACATGCTGAACAAGCCCTTCGGTCTCATCTGCACATCAGAAGAGGCTGCCGGAGAAGATAGCGTTCTCACTCTATTTGATGATGATTTAAGACTATTTACCGTTGGACGTCTGGATAAAGACACGACAGGCCTTCTTCTTGTCACAAACGACGGCCAGTTTGCTAACTCAGTCATTCACCCGTCAAAGAACATCTCAAAAGAGTACCTAGCCAAAACCGATAAAGACATCACAGATGATCACCTAAAAGCGCTTGCATCAGGCGGTCTTGTCGAAGGCGTCTGGGTCAAACCGATCAGCGTCACAAAGGTTCGCAACGGAACTCTCAAAATGGCCGTTAGCGAAGGAAAGAAACGGGAAGTGCGCTGCCTGCTTGAATACGTCGGCCTAAAAGTCTTGGAGTTGAAAAGAATTAGAATCGGACCTCTGGTACTAGGAGCTCTTGCAGAAGGCTCCTACCGCCCTCTTACTGAAGCTGAAATGGATCAATTGGTGTCTGGCTCATGACAGCCATTTTAACGAAGTTCAGAAAATTCGTTAAAAAGCTCATGCACCACTCGCAAGTTGCTGCGCAAAGCACATCTGCAAAAAAAGTGGAAGTGACACTCCAAAACAATCCCATCGCAGACTATACTGTCAGCCAGCACGAATTTGACGCCTTCCGCATGAAGGCGATCATCCTCCTCAAAAAAGATGCCATCCCCGGCATCTCTATCCAATCCCTCTTTCAAAATCCCGTTCAAGTCAATATCGGTTCCGGCGAAAACCAAAAAGTCGTGATCAAACTCTCTCAACGCTTTGAATGGTCCGGCAGAGTCTATCAATGTGAAGGCGAATTCCTTCGCGACCCCACTAAAAAAATGCGCAGCATCCCCATCTCTAAAACCTTCAAGATCACTCAGTCTTTGATTCCATAAACTCTGCAATATTGAAATCTAACTGCTCTCTCCAATTTTCGATTTCGTTGTTCTTAGCCGCAGTCTCTTTTTTATTAATTTGATTCTCTATCTGTCTAACTAATTCTTTGGAGGGGTCGAAGTGAACGGCAAGTCCGCTATTGACCAAATAGGCGGCATTGACCTCCTCCCAAGGATATGAATGCATCAAGATCAGAGGACATCTTGTCATCAACGACTCAACGACAGTCGCTCCACCAGCTTTAGAAATACCGAGGGAACATATATTCATCACTTCATTCATTTCATCCGGAGTTAAAAGACCATACACTCCAACATTATGATTTTTACTTTGGTTTTTTAGAGCTTCCACTAATTCTGCATTCTTACCGCACACAAATAAATATTTTATAGGAAGGTCGCTTTCAACGCCCAAAAGTCCATCCATAATTTCTTTCATCAAATTTGCCCCGTGTTTACCCATCACAATAAAAACAGGTATCTCATTCTCATGAACTCCCCACTTCTGGCGTAAAACAGCTAGTTTTTGAGAGTCTTCGATCTTATAAAAACGAGAACAAGGATAGCCAATTACTTCAAATTGCTTCTTAAAAGCAATTGGAGAAACATCAAGAACCTGACTTATTTTAGTGAGGAACACTTCTTCACTGTCTTTATCACTATATAGGTCAAGCTTTTTATGTTTTTTAAAAAGGGGCTTGAACATCGATGCATTGAAAGTCGGCAACCAGAATCGAATTGAAGTTGGAACGCTTCGATAGTAAGCGCAAAGAGAAGGGCATATTTCAAAATCCGGATGAAACAATCTTAAGGGAATTCCAAGAGAAGCCAGTGCAAGGTCATCAGACGTATAGGACCGCGTTGAAATGATCAGATCTGGGTTGATCGCAGCGATTTTTTGTTTTAATCTGGAGAGTAGCACAGAAGGTATAAACTGCTGAATTTCCCGATTAAGTGTTTTCCTCTCTGTTAATGATGAGTAATCATTCATCGTCTGAAAAATGGCCGAATAGGTCTTATCATAGGTATATACGCCAGTTGCTGTCAGCAATGGATCAACCTCTTTTGCAATATCCTCTACGTCAATCAAGATAGCGCGAATACGCTTATTTTTATTTAAATAAGCTGCCATCGACTCAGCTACCGCATGGTTTCCTCCACTAATCGTCGTTGTCACAATAACAATAGTCAGAATATCGGATTTTTCTTTTTTAAGTTTTACATATAGCGAGGTATTAGCTTCCCGGATAAAGGCTTTGATCTCGCTTAGGTACTCCACAACCCATCGTTTTCCAAACTGGTCATAATGCTCAAGAGATGAGATAAAGGACTCAGAATAATCCACATTGCCAAACAATACACAAGTATCTGTCAGGACTTTTGTAAAGCTTTCATTTGCAGCATTCGAGGTTCCGTCTTCAGACATTTTGATGACAATGGGTAGAATATGATGTTTGTAAGCCTTATAAACAATGTCTGAGGCTTTAAGATCTTTCATGTAATACGCAAGATCAAAATGCAGTTTACTTTCAAATGGATAGCGGAAGTGTTTTTCACCTGCAGCTGATGTCAGAACATTATCTTCAATTGTAAAAGTCGTTCTTAAGCTGTCAATCGTATCGTAGGATTGCCCAAAGCAATAGGAGCAATATAATAAAAAAGCGAGAATTGTATTTTTCATTGGAATCGTATTTTAATAGTGAATTCTAAGATTGAGCTCTGATGAACGATTATAATAAAAATTTGCGTAACAAATGATATTTCTTTCGATCAGTTTTTGCATTACTTCTTCAAGGCTATCTCGTTGATGCACAACCTTGATGGTGAGCATGCGATTATTGTAATCAAAAACCGCAGTTACTTTAGTTGAAATTTGACCAAGAATATCACTTGCGCAAACTTGAGGCTTATTTTGAATAAACGTTTGATGGTTCCAATAGATATTTTTGAACATGATAATTGTCTGTTCAGCTAATTGTTCAAAAAAAGGCAACGTAGAAATCATTTCAGGTCAAAAAGACTGCACCACTTCCAATATCTCTTCAACATGATAAGGAAAAAAACAAACAGCCGTTTTAGCAGCTTCAAATGCATCCTCATAAAGTAACTTGCCGCTTCTTACCTGAAAACCTCCGAGGTCGATAAGCGCAATATACCCTTGCTCTTTTCTCATCATCAAAGGAACATTGTCACATCCTCTTAACGGGATATTATTCTGGTCTTTATAAGGATGTTCATACGCCAAAATATCAGGAAAAATCGATTGACAAAGCAAACCTGCAAACTCTTTAGCTGGAGCTGAAAATTTCTCTTTATTTTCTACATACAAACAAATCTGTTCGCGCGTTGTGACATCGTGGACAGGCAGCTTTTCTTCGATATTAAAATTCATGTGGGGACGGGCGTTTGGAATCAAAAGGAACTGATATCCATTTTTAAAACAGAGTTCCTTTGCTTTCCAAATATAACAAAAGCGCCGTATCGCTCTGCTCTCACCTAAATTTTTAAAAACCAAAGGCAAAGTTAAAGGCAAATACACCGGTGTAACACCAGATGTGGCGCGAGGGACATCCTTCATATCAGGATTCTGCATAATAAATGCCACCCCAAGTTCATACAATTTTTTGTATAAAAAATTCTTACGAACAAGATGGCCCCGCCAGAGATTTTGAATTTTTTCTACAGAACAGATATAACAAATATCTGTTCTGCAGCTGATCTTAATTGTCATTTTTAGGTTTTTTCTTTTTCGGTGGACACCATGAACCATCCCATAGATGGATCGCAAGGGTTTCTGAACTTACAAATCCTGCAACCGTTTCACTTGTCACAGCACGTAACTTCCAAGGTAATGGATATAAATATCCACATGGAAGAATAAGGATATTTTCCTTTTGGTTTGCTAATACATCCTGACATGCGCGGCTGATAAGCCCAGGCCCTGTTCGTTTGATGATCCCAACTGTAGGAGCCTCTTCTTCTGTTTGCAGATGATCTAAACAATATTTAACGACATGACTGCCTTTAGCAGATCCCATTACTGCCGAGCCTATAAAAAATGGCTCACCATAGTGCTTTCCAATATAATTCAGTTCAAATGCACTGAAGAATCCAATATCCTGAACAATCAAATCCTGGAATGAATTGGTGCAAACGACATCTGCATCGCTGTAAACGCCGCCAAACTTGTAAAGCACTTCCAAGCGTAAAATATCAGCTTTTTCAGCCCATGTAGAGCCCTTGATAAAAGCTTGTTTCACTTTTTCGCTGGACCATTCCAACATCGACACTTCCTTATCTGTCCAAACCTT
>CAZOAX010000033.1:4966-11811 GCA_964577735.1 uncultured bacterium | reverse complement strand
TGATGAACAGGATTTAGAAGAAGCCAAGCTTGAAATGATCCAGGATTTTGACCAACCGGTCTCACCTGGCGCAAGGGCCGATGTGGCCTATCACTGGCTTAAAGAAGGCAAGACAAAGGCTATGCGACAGGACTTCCGGGAGCGTCTCCTTGCCGCCACCAAAGAAGACATCATCGCTGCCGTTAAAGAACACATCATCCCGCAATACCCAACAGGCAAAACGATCGTCTTTGCCGGAAAAGAACTCCTGGAAAGCGAAAACATCAAGCTCGAAGCCGAAGGCAAACCCCCTTTAGAAATTTTCCCTCTCAGATAACTTCTCAATCATGCACATCATTATAAATTTCATAATCGGTCGTGATCTTAGTATTGGGCATAAGAACTTTTAAAAGCTGAAGGGACTCTTGATCAAATACAATTCTATCGTAGCTTGAACCCATATGAATATGTAAATTCTTCAAATACTGCATCTGAACTAGAGATTGAATTTCTTCATCTGTAAATTGACGTTCCCCATACCAGTAGCTCAAGCGTAAATTCTCTAAATGCTCTAACTGACTGACATTTTTAAATACTTCTGCATATTTCTCTCTTTCACGTGGCACAATATCCAAAGATTTTAAATTCGGAAACGCTGAAGGCAGATAACTAAAATCATTGTAATCTATACGTGCATAATAACTTTCAACACTTGGGAGATAGGCATAAGAAATAGGAATTTGGCAATCAAAATCGCCGTGATTTAACAAGTTTTTTAAATTTACATTTTTTCCCAGTCCTAAATCTTCATTTACATTAAGAAAGCTTCCTAATTGATGATTCCAAGAGGGTTGAATCACAAGTGTTGTCATCAATGGACATTTTTTAGAAAAATCCAGACTTTTAACAACAGCGTCCACATAAACTGTAGTTCCATCAACAAAAATATCTTTTTGCTTATTATTGTAAGCAAGCAAGCCATTTGAGACTATGCAAATACCGCCCAGTAAAAATAACATACACAATTGTTTAAGCATCACATCTCCTTATTAGGTAATAATAGCGCCGCCGAGGCAGACTTCTTTGTCATAAAAGACGATTGCCTGTCCGGGCGTGCAGGCACGCATAGGCTCATCGAATGTAACATAGAGCTTATCGCCTTCTGCCCTTGTAATGACGCAAGGGGCATCTTGCTGCCGGTAACGCACTTTGGCCGTGCAGCGAAAAGGTATTTGCGCCGGCTCATCTGAAATCCAAGAGACTTGCTCGGCGATAAGATTTTGCTTAAACAGCGCCGGATGATTCTCCCCCTGCTCAATCTGGACGACATTGCGTTTGAGGTCTTTTCCCACAACAAACCAGGCATCGCCAGGGCCGCCGATGGCAAGACCGCGTCTTTGTCCGATCGTGTAATAGGGAAGGCCGTCATGCCGTCCGATCACTTTTCCATTCAATGTTTCAAAATTGCCTGGCGTCGCTTTTAAGTGCTGGCTTAAAAACTCTTTAAAGTCCCGTTTGCCTACAAAACAAATCCCGGTGCTGTCTTTCTTTTTAGCAACAGACAAGCCTGCTTCTTCAGCGATTCTTCTAACTTCACTTTTGGGAAGATGCCCAATCGGGAACAATACGGATTTTAAAATAGAGCCTTTAACGGCAGACAAGAAATAGCTCTGGTCTTTATTGGAATCAAAGCCTCTCAAAAGCTGAGTATCCCGCACTTGGCAATAATGCCCCGTCGCCAGGAAATCTGCTCCAAGCTCTTTGGCTTTGTTAAAAAATGCTTTGAATTTGATCTCGCGATTACAGAGGATGTCAGGATTTGGCGTTCGTCCAGCCAAACTCTCTTTCAAAAATTCGCTGAATACATTTTCCCGGTATTCCTTCACAAAATTGACGGTGTAAAAGGAAATTCCGATCTCTTTACAAACTTCAGAAACATCTTCTACATCAACAGCTGCCGGGCAAATCCCATCATCTTCCCAATTTTTCATGAAAAGACCCATCACATCGTAACCCGCCTGCTTCAATAAAAGGGCAGAGACAGAAGAATCCACTCCCCCCGACATGCCTACTATCACTTTTGGTTTTGACATAAAAATCTCTTTTAAAAACCAAAATTATAGCGTATTCAGTATATAATTAATACTTTTTTACAATTATTGCCGTGACGGTTTTGTCATCGCCGCCCATGCTGATCATCATGCCGTAGGGGGAATTAAGGTTTTTTTGAAGATCGACGAGCATGCGAACGCCGCTTGCGCCGGTCGGGTGCCCAAATCCGATGAGGCCACCCGATTGATTGATCGTAAGGGGCACGTCTCCTAAAATAAATTCAGGTGCTTTACCGGGAGGTGCGATGCCGGCAGCTTCGAGCATGAGAAGCCCTGTGATACTGAAGCAATCGTGCACTTCCAACATTCCAATATCTTTAGGCTTCAAATTCGCCATTTTTAGGGCTTTTTGTACGGCAATTTGGGTGTACTTGAGCGTTGTTAAATCTGAATCTTGCTTGGTGATATCCCCTTCAGCTTCACCAATTGCGACAATTTCCACTGCATCTTCTTTAGAAATCCCTAATTTCTTAAGCCCTTCTTCTGTTCCAAGCACAATGGAAGCGGCTCCATCAGAAACTTTTGAGCAATCGACTAAGTTGATGTAGGGCAAAAACTGAGCTGGGTTTGGTGGTGTCATGGCGACGGCGATCAGGTCTTTTGTTTCGTTGTGATATTCTTGCGCAAGAGGGAATTTACGGGCATTTTGAATGGCATTTTCATACCACTTGGCCATGCCTTTACGAGTGAAAGCTTCACCATATTTTTTGTAATAAGCGCCTGCCCGTTCGGCGAAAATGCCAGGAAAGAAAAATGCATGGCCGGATTTTCTTTGGCCGTTGTAATAGGAAGCACCTGCTAAGATATCCGCGCCATAAACTGATTTTACAGAATTCTGCACTTCAAATCCTGTCACGAACACCGTTTCAGATAAATCTGAGAGTAAACTTCTAACACCAACACCGATCGCTCTGCCCCCTGTACCACAGGCACCTTCCACCCCTATGCAAGGCTTTCCTTCAAGTGAAGGCACCATAAAGGGGAGAAAACCGGGAATATTGGCCTGATTTAAAAAAAGTGACGCCATAAAGCTGCCGATCACCCCTTCATCAAATTGAGGATTTGGAACTTGATCCAATGTACCTTTGGCTGTCTCTTGAAGATATTTTTCAAACGTGTCCATCGGCAGGCTTGGATTGAACTCTTTTCGACCCGGCCCAAAAAATACCGAAGTGGCTCCAGCTGCAGCGTAGATTTTTTTTCTCAATTTCATTTAAGGACCTCTTCCGGGCTATAAAGATGAAAAAATCCGTTTTTCAGCACTGTTCCTACATCTTCCTGGGAAGCGGCTATCTTTTTGGCAACAAGTTCATCGACAATCTCTTTTGAACGGTTCAAGTAGAGTTTTGCCAATTTACCCTTTTCATCTGTCTTTAAGCTTGCAAAATGACGAGGGATCTCAGCTAAAAGCTTTTGATCTTTTTGAATCTTTTTCCACGAAAGATCCAACGGAACCTCTGGATTCAAAGGGATATACTTTTTTAAATCCAAAGACCAGATCGCATCCATTTTTCCATTGGTGTAATGAAAGATCCCATTTTTAGGCTCCCCTTCCATTGTTTGCCCACCCACAAGACCGGCTTTACGCCAGCTATCGATCAGATCGGCTTTAAGATCCATGATGCCCAAAATCTGTTCAATGATCGGAAGGCCGACATAGTCCAAAAGCTGGAATATCCCCATAGGACGAAGTAAATAGTCTCTTGTCACTTCATCCACCAGCTGAACCGCCTCCTCAATTGTATAGGGAGGAACTAATGATTCAACTAATTCACATGCATACACAATTTCTGCCGCAAAATGTCCATTTCCAATGAAACCGGCCACATCGCTTGAATGAATGATTATTTTGCCAAGCCGTTTTCCAAGCTCAACCGATAAATCCAAAAGTTCTTTTGAAGTCACACTTGATGGAATGATCTCCAGTAATTTTTGAACGGCCGGTGGGTTATAAAAATGATAGCCGATCAAGTGATCCCCCAAGCCACTCTTTTCTGCCAGTTCCCCAATTGGGATGGAAGATGTGTTGGTCAAAACATAAGCATCTTTCGGTAATGCTTTTAACAGTTCCGTCTTAACTGCCATATCCTCAAATGCAGCCTCAAAGATTAGTTTAGCTCCGGATGCCGCCTCAATACTTGTCGTACAGTTAACGATCATGAATGCCCGGTCTAAAAACCCTTGAATCATCTCGCCGTTACTGACCATGGCCGGATCATTCGCAAATAACGGACGTAATCGATTGATATTTTTCTCAGCAAATCGCAACAATTGCTGCTTTAAATACACTTTCAAATCATAAAAACAGGCAGCATTCGTATCGATCAACCTCAAATCATACGAAGCCGGATCCCCCTTGCAAGCAAGCAATGTCATCTCTTGTAAAACTAAAAGCGCAATCCCGCGCCCCATCTTTCCACAGGCCCCGATCACAGCCACTTGTTTTAACATTTCATCCACCTGCATACCCATGATAAGTTAAAATACTTCCCAAAACAATTAACAGGCCCATCAAAAACCAATAGCCTTTTTCCACCGCATCAATCAGGTATTTTTGTGTCTCCCCTGGAAACGCCAAGCGCAAAATACCCTGAATAACCGCTAAATATCCCAGCAACGTGATCAGTCCTCTCCAATCAAACGTCCATATCGAATGAGAAATGACAATCATCAAACCAAAGATGATCTGAATAATCGCAGTCAAACTAAATGTACTATCTGAACCCATCACATTACGCACCGTCACGCCAAACTGCTTCCTTCTCCACAACCATAACGTCGCCATGATCAGCATATACGTCCCAAGCACCTTTGCAATAAAATGCGACAGATCCATCCCGCCCCCTATATTTCCCCCACATTAAAATAAAAACTTATTATTTTAAATAGAGACTAAATAAGAGCTGAATATTTCTTCAGCTCTGAGACGGTTTGAGGAATATGATGGAATAAATCAAACAGATATTCATTTGCATTTTTTTCAGGATTTTTCAATCGAGCTCTAATTTCTTTTACACCCGTAAGAAACAACGGAAGATTAAGATCCATCTGAGACCTTAAAAACAAATCAGGATCCTGGGCTTCTATGTCATATTTTTCTAAAATTCCCTTTGGGAAATCCTTAAGATTATAAGTCACAATTATTTGAGATTGTGACTTAATCGCTGCCGCTAACACATGAACATCATTCTGATCTGGCAATACAAGCCCCGGCATTAAATCTTCATAACCTTTCACAAGGCAATCTAAAATACAACTGTTCATTAAAGTACATGTTCGATCGAGTTGACCTACAGATAGCTCTGGTCGGTTTTTTTGAAGATTTCTTTTCCACTCATCCTGTATCTGCATCGTCCATCTAGCACGAAATAATCCTTTGACCCCTAATTGAAGTAATAAATCTCTAACAGGGGCAGGATAAAGCACGCAAGCATCAAGCACGACTGTAAACTGGGTTTGCATCAATATCCCATATCAAGCTCTTGTGCTTGTTTCACAAGGTCATCCAAGGCTTTTTTACTAATATTTTCAGATTTAATTTTATATTGAAGAAGGTCTCTGCAAAGAATTCGTCTATGTGTACCTTTTTTATGAAAAGGAATTTCCCCTTTATCTAAAAGTTTAATCAGAAACGGACGAGAGACGTTTAATAGATTAGCCGCTTCTTGAGTAGTCAACTCTGCATGGATAGGAATTAACGTTACTGCATTTCCTTCGGCCATTTGTGTCAAAATTTGATGTAATAATTTAATGGCAGAAAAAGGAAAAGTGATTTTTGCTTCTCTTTTATCCCCTTTGACAACCATTTGGAAATCTTTTTCCTTTTTGGGGAAACAGGCAGCCAATTCTTTACTGGATTGACTAGCTAAGTCAATATCATGCTTTTTTGGAATCATAGGTATGTTTTCTTGTAGAACTGAAGACATGCTCATCCTCCTTATTTGCCTTATCTAATTATATCACTAAACGAAATAAATGCAACGAGCACTTAAATAACTATGCCGCAAGGAAACCTTGCGGTGAATTACAAGCGGCCGAATGGCCGCCACCGAGGCTTTTATGGCACAGCAGAAATGCGGCGCAGGCCCGGGGGCTGTATTAGAGCATACGCTACCGGGCCGAGCACGCATTAGTACTGGTCAATTGACCGGTACGATCGGCAAAGCCAGAAAAGCCCACTTTCAATCATTTAAAGTTGGAATGAATCGCCGAGGTAGGTGCGCTTGACTTCCGTGTCATGGATGAGGTCGTGGACTGTGCCGGACCTAATCACTTTGCCTTCAAAGACAAGGTAGCTCCGGTCAACGATGGAGAAGATCTCCCGAGCGTTGTGATCAGTGATGAGGACACTGATGTTCTTGCCGGCAAGGATTTTGATCAGGCCTTTCACTTCCTGGATAGAGATAGGGTCGATGTTGGCAAACGGCTCATCCAGGAGGAGGAATGAGGGGTTGGTGACAAGGGCACGGGTGATTTCCAGGCGGCGTCTTTCTCCGCCTGAAAGGGAGGAAGCGATTTTTTTTCGCAGGGGGCCTAAGTGCAGATCGGCAAGGAGGGTTTCAAGCTTTTCACTTTTTTCCTGTTTTGAGAGGGGAAGGCTTTCGAGAATGCATAGGATGTTATCTTCAACAGATAAGGAGCGAAAGACTGATGGCTCTTGGGCTAGATAGCCCATTCCCATCTGCGCGCGTTTGTGAATCGGGACCGAGGTCACATCCTGACCTTGAAAGATAACAGTTCCCCCGTCGCTTGCGA
>CAZOAX010000033.1:0-4956 GCA_964577735.1 uncultured bacterium | reverse complement strand
GCGATCAGGCCGATGGTCATGTAAAAGGCTGTAGTCTTACCGGCGCCATTTGGTCCAAGCAGACCTACAATTTCTCCCGGATTGACATGGAACGAAAGTCCATTGACAACTTTGCGTCCGCCATAAGATTTTTGCAAGTTTTCTACCAGAAGACAGGGGGTATTATTTTCTTGTTTCAAGAGAAAACCTCTTTTTAAGCTCATTCAATTCTTCTTCAGCAAACACGAATCGCACGTTGCCGATCCCGCGCATCACATTTTGTCCCGTCTTAGCATCCCGATTGATGACAAGAGATTCTGCACTAGCCTCGACCTTATTCAATTCATCATAAAAAAGCACTCGCGGACGCTCTTTGGATTGCAGAGCAAGTGTCTTTTTTCCAAATTCAAATTGGGCGACATCTGCAAGTGCATACTGAACAGTTCCTGGCTTTTTATTCTGCAAAAGAACATTGCCTTCAAATTGAATCTGCAAGGGCTCAAGCTTACCATCAAGCTCTTGGAACGAAAGCTGCATCCGATCGGAGTAAATGTCTCCAAAGACATCTGAGAAAAAAAGTTGCTCATTGTTGACACTTGAAATCTCTATCAAATGCTTGTCCGGCTCAATGATTAACGTTCCAGGAACGTTTAAGCGATGTTCATTCCTCTCCACAGGATCTTTCCAAAGCAATTTAGCCGGGCCTTGAACAAAGACTTTATTCAACTTCTTGTTCTTTCTTGCGATCTCGACTTTTCCTGATGATTCCAAACGCCCAAGCCAATCGATCCTGACCGGTGGCATAAGGATAATTTCTTCAGACTCTTTATCAAACACCATTTCAGATGCTTTAAAGTGTAAAGGCACCCCATCTCTTTGAAGCACGCCTTCGGGCTCAAAGAACACCCCTTTATTTCCCCTTAAGTCAAACTCGGCATGTGCGCATTCGATCTTATTTAAAAGATCGCCTGGCAGCTCTTGCGTCATGACACAAGAGGAAGATTGATTGGATTCAAGAGCCGCTTTACCAAAAGCCCCTTTTGGAGAAAATTCATCAAAGACGGCAAGATCTGCAGTTAAGTGCACATCATCGCTTAAACCGATCTCCACAAGGCCCTCTGCAACAAGTTTTTCAAGGAGGACAAGGCGACCGGCACTTGGAGGAACAAAATTCAGCTCCATACGGAGGCTTTTCAAGGAAAGAGCATCGGCTTTTTTTTCATAAGAAATCTTTTTTCCTTCATAGCCGTGAAAAATACCAATCCACTGCCGGCACCCAAGCCAGGCATAAGGAGCGATGAGCTCTCCCCCGTCTTTCATTGTAATGGAGACACCTTCCTGTAAAGAGATCTCATATGGCAACCAAGGATTCTCTCGGTCATCAAAACAAGCTTCTGCACTTTTTGCGGATATATTCCCAAGTGCATGATCCCACTTAAAATCACCTGAAAGCAGCATTTTATTGCCATCAAATGAAATTTCCCCCACCTCAATTTCTGTCGCCACAAGAGAAATGGATAAAAGCAAAAATCCTATTATTTTCATTCAGATGCCGCCTTTAGGTTGACCGCTTGCATGGTGGGATGGTCTTTTCCAAATGCAATCGTCATCTGATCGGCCGTTCCGGCAAATAGCGGTTTTCCATTCTCTTTACTTTTGGGAAGTTCATGAGAAGGCAGTTTATAACGTTGGATATGAACATTTTCTGCCATCAACCTTTCCTGATTGTAAAAGTATGTCGCTGCATCCGATTCTAAAAAAACGACTATTTGAAAATCTTCAAAAAGCTCCTCTTGATAGATCAATTGGACTTTTTTCATTTCTTCAATCAGTTCAGAAGATTTTTCTTCTTTTGCAAAATATAAAATGGAGGATTGACTGGTCAAATAACCTGCACGTCTTTCATCGCCTTGCGAAAGTAAAAGGGTTTTAGTCGTACCTTCTTTCAGCTGTTTTGCAGTGTAGTTTGTGTTAGATTTCAGCGACGTTTTAGAATTACTGACATCCATCAACTCCCGATAACGTTCTTCATCTTCAGGCGTGATATGCAAAATATGGAAAACGAGCCCACTTAAGAGACAAGCGATCAAAAAAATAGAAAATAGGGTCGTCTTCCAGAATTTCATTTTTACTGAACGGCCTCATAAATGCGCAATAATTGGTCTAGCAATTGCGGAAGTGCTTTAAAATCAAGCACACTGGCTTTATCGCTCATTGCATGGTCAGGATCCGGATGGGCTTCCATAAACAGGCAATTGGCACCGGCTGCAATAGCGGCTTTTGCAAGAGGGGCAATATACTGTCTTTCACCACCTGAACTTGTTCCAAGACCTCCAGGAAGCTGAACTGCATGGGTCGCATCAAATACAACAGGGACACCGAGGCTTTGCATCATGGGAATAGAGCGCATGTCGCACACTAAGTTATTGTAACCAAAAGTTGTCCCCCGTTCTACCAAGAGCACTTTCTCGTTGCCGGCCGAATGGATTTTTTCCACGACATTTTTCATATCAAGTGGGGCCATAAACTGCCCTTTTTTAACACTCACAACAGCGCCACTTTTTCCTGCTGCATAGATAAGATCTGTTTGACGGCATAAAAAAGCAGGAATCTGGACGCAATCTAACACATCGCCTGCCATTAACGCCTCTTCTGGTGTATGCACATCCGAGACAACCGGAAGATCAAATTCTCTCTTCACTTTTTCTAAAATTTTTAATCCCTCTTCCACTCCCGGGCCCCGGAACGAATGAAAGGAACTGCGATTGGCTTTGTCATAGCTTGCTTTAAAGATCAGGGGGATCCCTTTATTTGAAAAGATCTCTTTTAATTCTTTTGCGCATTTTAACGTATGTTCTTCAGATTCAATGACACAAGGACCACACATGATGACAAGCTTCTCACCATTTCCAATCCAGAAATTTTTAACAGGAACACGCTTCATAATACACCTCTTTGACTTCTTCCGGAGGGAATCCCTCGATCATCTGTTTAATATTCCACATTTTATCCTCTACCTGTACTTCTTCTAAAAGATCAAGAAGCGGCACTAAAACAAATAGACGCTCTTTCCAACGCATATGCGGAATGAAAAGACCCTCATTTTCATAGATCTCCCTTCCATAAAATAGGATGTCCAGGTCGATCAAACGGGGGGCATCTTTTAGTTTTTTGACCTTTCCAAGGTCTTTTTCAATCTCTTCCAGTTTCAAAAATAAAGCTTTAGGCCCTAAATTTGTTTTGAAGCTGCATACAGCATTGATAAAACGGGGTTGGACAATAGCACTGATGGGCTTTGTAGAGTAGAACTTGGAGATCTTTAATTCAGACCCGAGTTTTTTTATTTTATTAAGAGCTTCGTTCAAAAGAACCAATGGTTCACCTAAATTTCCGCCTAATCCCACAATTACATTTGTCATGTACACTAATATACGCTGAATCTTGATTCTTCTCACGTAAAAATGCTTGAAAGTAACTAGTCTAAGCGTCTAGAATGTTGGTACTTCATGGACTGATAGCTCAGTGGATAGAGCATCCGCCTTCTAAGCGGGAGGTCGCAGGTTCGAAACCTGCTCAGTCCGATTTTCTCAATAACACTATACTTTTGATCAGATAGCGACAAGCTAAGAGCAAAAAAGCGTTCAAAATAAAAAAAATCAACCCTTCCCTCGCCAAAACAACCGGATTTTGTAAGTACCAGGAAAAATTTTCTTTTACCATTTGCACATAGTAAAATACCCCCACGCTCCCAATCAGGAAAAGTCCTGCAAAAACAACTCCCAGCCAAAAGGTCATCTGCACTTTTTGGTAGAAATTGACAAGCAGACGGCTTTTATAGGATTTGACTAAAAAGACCAAGCAAACTATCCCAGTAATAAGAATAGTAAGTGAAAACAGAATTCCAAGGGATAATGCACTCATGTCATCTACATTACTCGGCGATACCCATTTTGAGCAAAAAGATTTGGATGTTTTTGAAAATGCGTCTTTTCCGCATGTCATAGAAAAAATTCTATCTATTCAAGAACCTGTTTTTTTACTTCCTGCCCTGCTTCATGTTTTTTCCAAGGAATCGATACCTTTCAGCGCATTTGAATTCTGGATGAATCAATTTTCCTCATTATCCGTAGAACAGCAATTGGAAGTGCGCGGGAAGATCACCGGGAAAAATATACCACGGGACGCCTATCAATTATTTTTTCCGATCGGGATGGACAAGTTTTACCCCGGAACTCATTTTGTTTCCGCCCATCTTTCTCCGGATCTTGATACAACGGTTGCGTCCTTTATCGGCTGGCTCGATGCTTTTGGTGCCAAGGTGGGCCTTGGGCAGCATTTATGGAGCCTCCCCGGTGGCCCCTCAGAACCCTCTATCGTTCAGCTTTTTGAAAGGCTATGGGGCAAAGGGCTATTTGAATGCATCGCAAGAGCAGCTCCTACGCTGACACTTGGAGCAATAGATTTAACGACGCGCGATGGGATGGAGGAAGTATCAGGTCCAATCTCGATGATCGCAATCGATAAAGGCCTCCACGATAAAGCTATTTTATTTGTCGATGAAAAAGGACAATTTATTGGCGATTGGCATAGCAAAGATGCAGAAGTGGTCAGGCCGGTCATTTTCCTTTTTAAAGCCCTCTTAAAAACCTTTGAGAATTTATTTTATATTCGGATCCTTCGTTTTTTTGCAGACCCTGAAGCCAATGCGGAAAAATGGGCTACAGTTTACAAAGAAACTTTCGGTATGAAGCTTGCCGATACCGAAAAAGAATATCTGGATGAAGATAAAAAGAACCTCGATCTTTTTTTAAAAGAGGTACTAAAGTTAAAAAAAGGGCTGCAGGCCACTTTTGCAGATCTTGGAGATTTTAAGGAACTTGAAGACTTCATCAAACATTTAAATCTCTTTCACCCGTCCGGAAAGTTAAAAGAAGACCGCCCACTTATCTTTCAGACCATTGAGAACCTGATTCAATA
>CAZOAX010000032.1:0-11812 GCA_964577735.1 uncultured bacterium | reverse complement strand
ATGATCCTCTCTATTTCAATATTGGGGCCGGCATCCCAGAAGATAAACTATTTAGCCATGCCCCATCCTTTAAAGTGGGCCTCTTCAATGCAGGCACCAGGTCTCATGGATCAAGTCGAACAAATCAAAACATTGTCGATATCATCATTGGCACGACAATACCTGATTGGTTAGGTGGGGGACGTTTATGTCTAGGCGGCTTTTCCGGCAATCGATCAATGGGTAAAAATCGGCAAGGCATCATGGCCTCCTACCAGAATTCATTTTGCAAAGCCATCCATTGTGATGGAAAGGAATACTTCAAATTTATCCTTTGTGCAGACTATGCCTCAGGCATCAACACCATCGGCGGAGGCAGCGTAGGGCTTTACTATTACTTCAACCCGGATATCAGCATCGCTACCGGCCCCGTCTGGTTCAACTCATCCAAGATCAATGGCAAGTGGAAATGGTCTGTGCAAATTGACATCAGCTTTTCCGCATTCGACCCCAAAAAATGCTCTAGCTAGCCTAAGAGTGTGTCTTCAAACTATGATCAGACTCCCTTGCTGTTAAAAATCGGCTAAATTTTTGCGTAAGGTTCAAGTATTCACAAATTTATGAATTGAAGGTGAAATTGCTCTGAAAAGAATTCAGGGTTGGAAATAGACATCTTCTTCATAGAGATTTTCTTCGGGAGTGTTCATCTTTTCACCCATCTGCATCGCCCCTCTTAAGCTTAATCATTTTTGTTTGGTGAATCTTTTGGCTGAATTCTTAAAGCGCCATATAGGCCGCTTACCATGACACGCTCATGCATATCGATGGCAGGTTGCGAATAAAAGCTGTTAAAGCGTGCACCTCCGAGTATGAAGTGGAAGACGCTTTTTCCTGTGGTCCAATCGATGCCTTCAAGAGTCCATTGATTTTCGCGTGCACCTGAAAGATATACCATATTTGAACCTGTTGAAATAAAGGGGACGCAGTTAGGTGAACTGATATCGTTATTCACCCATGCGGAATCTAAAGTTTTTGTTACAGGATTCCATTCAAATTTTTGTGTACCGTAAGGTTGATAGTCCTTCAGGTAGGAAAGATATCCTATCACGAGAATTTTTGCTTGGGCGTCTTGTAAGATTTCACTTGGAAGGTTTCTAGGTTCATTATTGACCACAAACATGCCATAGCCAGAAGTTGCTACGGATTGTTCTGATTGGACAGCCTTAAGTTGGGGATTGCCGAAATTAACCGGTTGCTGACCGGCAATTCGACGGGAGGGAGCATTTTTAAGCTGTTTCCAGTCCCGTAGGAATATCGTTGCGCCAATATGCAACAATATTCATTAACGTATCACCGTCTGTTAATACAACAAGCTTATCGGGGTCGTGGCCAAAACCTACGAGAGTAGGCGTGGCGCCTGTGCCTCTGCCTAATGAGTTGGAGTAAGGCTCGTTCCAAGTGCCATCTTTTTCATCTGTTGAGAGGCGCTGACCATTCCAAATGACTTTATGGAGGTGGGAGTTTGAAGCTACGTATATACCTCCTTCCTCATCTATGCAAAAACCATTCCGAACCCACCACACTCCTTTAGGAAGGTTGGAAATTTCTTTTTCAGCTTTTGGTAATCGTACAGATTGGACATCTTTAAAATCGCGTGAGATAGCGAGAATATAACCTTCTGTAGTTGCAAGGATAATACGGCCATCAAAAGTCATATTTATGCCAATGAAATCTCCTGTAATCTCCTTGGGCTATATCACAAGCGATAACATCATCGTTTATTGCAACATGGTCAAAAGAGAGAACATTTTATGAACTGATGCGAACGTTAATTTCTGGAGGAAGACGGTTTTTGATTTTATCTAGTTGTTTCATTTCGATGACCCTATCTTTGTGATAATAAGTTGGGTCAGCTACTGAAACTTCTGAGGAAATTGATGTCGCTTCCTGTGGCTTGCTGTGATCATTTGGTCCACCAGTGATCCACGGCAGTGGAATCACCTTTTTAGCCAAATCTAACAAGACACTATAAAACTATTTTAACACAGTTGTGAATGAGAATTTAAAAAGTGGGAGAGATTGGACACGTTCAGAACTTTTGATTGGGGCAAGCTCATGGAAAATTTACCTCATGTCTTTAAAGAGCAGATAAAGTAAATTTAGAGCAGCTAATCACATCATCATTGAATTATTAGATATGTCAATTTTGAAAGCATTAAGGGTTTCGCTAGATTTTATTAATCTTTAATGTCAAAGTGGATGGCAACAGAATTAAATATTATTAATTTTAAAATATAAATATCATTGCTATGCAGACAAATTTATCATCCATCGACCCCCGAGCAGTTAGTTCGTTCGTTTCTTTTGATTCAACTTTGATCCATCTTCTACCGATTGAGCTTCTACTTAAAATATTTCAACAGTTGAGTCTTAGAGAGGCATCATCCTCTAATTTAACATGCCGCTACTGGAACGTGATAGTGAGTGGCTCCCCAACAGCTTATAGTCAATGTTTGAAAGAAGTTAAAGATATTGAAAAATTTTCTTGCTTGCCCGTTCGATTCTCCCCTTGGATGCCTATGCCCATGCACTGGGGATTACATTCCAAAGAGAGTTCCTTACAATTTTTCTGTACGAAGGGAGACGTAATAGCTTTTTATCCACCATTCTGTAAACAATCATCTAATTTCTTTTCTTTCACTTCACCTATAAGTTTTTCTAGCCGTGATATTCTTTTGAGTCAGTGTGGTAACACTTATTTTTTAACACCACAAGGACAAACACGGTTAAGATTAGATTTGCCTACGGATTTGCAACCTCTTGTAAGCCACGAATTAGTCTCCATAAATATTAATGACCCCACTAAAAATAGGAAATTCTCCCTCTTAGGTGACCTTTCGCCGTCAGTAGATAATTTAACAAAAAGTCAGATTGAAGATTGTTTTCCCATCTCAGAAGACAAGGTTGCCCTTATTACTTCAGACGGAAAAATTTCTTTTTGGAATCTTTTAGATGAAGTTCCGACTTGTTATAAAGAACTTGACATACACTCTTGGACAAGAGTTTGTAAAGTCGGAAATTATCTTATTTTTGATAAAAAAATTGTTAATGTAAACAATCCTTCCTTGCTGGACCATGGATTTGAATTCGAGAATGTAGATTTCAAAATTTTTGAGTCTTCATTTTGTACTTATAGTCATAATCAAAAAGAAATTAGGTGCTTTACTATTAATGAAGGGGTGTTAGAACAAAAATGGGATATTAAATCTAGCGATTTAGAATCAAAATTAGACAAAACTAAAGGCAATGTGATAAGCTTCTGGATCAAAGATATGAATGAGCAATTTATTCTTATACAATGTGTACAAGCTCATGATGTATTTAGTAGTGATGATGTGCAACCTAGTGCATTTAATATGATAATTGTGAACCATAATGGGGAAGTTATACATTCTATTACAGAAGAAGTCTTCGATATAGAAATTGAAAATTGGTCTTTGTATAAATATCCTACATTTGCACATTTATCAAGTAATGTTTTAATTTATAAAAACCCCGAAGAACAAGCCATAAAGTTTTTACACATCCCTACTAAAAAATATATTCAAAAGCTTGATTGGACGAAATTTATCTATGATTGGCCGTTATTAAATGGAGAATGTGTTATTCAGGATATCCGCTTTTCTGAAGGCAAACTCAATCTGCTGCTTTCCTCTGATCACACGCCTTCAAGCAACAAACCTGGGCAAGCCAGAATAATTCAATTTGATCCGCAGCATACATATCCGAGCGGATTAAGTGGGATTTTTCATAACATTTATTCAACTGTAAAAGGAATTTATTACGCATTTCCATCTAAAAACAATTAAAAAATTAGAATGAATCTATAATTACGGATATGGATTTACATTAAGTATTGCACTCTTAAATATTTCCATTCTTCCGCAGTTAATCCCTTATTTGTGAGCTTGCTAATGCCCAAAACAAGCATCCTGAAGGCATCAGCTCCATGACTGGCAAAGTTATGGAGTGGACGGCTTGCCCAACACCCATATCGGTCATTCCATTCTTTCTTGTAGTTCTCAAGAGCAGTTATCCCTTTAACACACTTGGCTTCATCAAACCAACACCGGTTGAGAAGATTTCGAACAGCATCAATACCTTCATTAACACCTATATCTGGAGCAATAGTGAATTGAATGCCATGATTTCTAGCCACCTCAACTCTTGATAAACCGGTACTGTATTCATGAACAGCCGCATCATGAGGCACAAGGTGCTTGCCATAGCTATAAGGTTTACTCTTGAGGTAATACAGATAGTGAGTTAAAGCCTCTCCGCTGTTTTCGTAAAACTCAATCAGATGAATCTCCTGGCCGCATTGCTGGAAAAACCATATTGCTGTGGAATCATTATAACCTAGATCCCAAGCTGTATGTACAGGCACATTTGCATCATAATAAACATAGCGGATGCGCCCTTGCTGTCTTGCCTCAACTATCTGCTTGCCATAGTACAACCCTCATTTGAAGCTTCAAATGCCTCTTCCGGGGTGCTTGGAAATTCCCGTTTCATGTCTTCACCTTGAATCTCTGCACGCTTGATGTACCAAGCTTTTTGAAAAAACTCTAATTGATAGCCTAAAGCCACTTCTAATCGAGTAAAATAGCCTTGCATGTGGACAGGGTAGCTCAAAGCCTTTTGAATTCATTCTATAGGCTTTATGGCCATGCCAAGGAAAGAAATGAAATCGTTGAATCAGTCTTTTTTGATGGCCAAGTAACAGCCAAAGAACCTTCACACACTCTAAATGAATACTTAAGCCCAACCTTCTTTAAACATTTCACTTTAGAAGCCTATGAAGAAGGCTATGACAGTGGTGCAGAAAAAGTTGACGGCGATATCTATCCAAGCTTTTTTATTATTAAAGCACTGCTCAAAAGTCATGAATAATCATAGCGAAAGTGGTTAGATGATGAATGATTCCTGTCGAAATCGCATCACCAAATCAAGAAATCTCGATTTGGTGATAAATTTTTGATCAGTGATGTATAGGTAAAGAATCCATTTGAACAGAACTTAATGTAGCTCTTGTTTCGATCGAAGTAAATCCTCCAATAGCTCTCATATGGATGCGGTCAAGCATGCTAACATATATGCAAATAGAAAGTTCATGACCTTTCATTTCTGGATGTAATGGCATTGCATCTGGAGTCAAATGCCCGGAGTTATCTAAACATGCGTCTATAACACAATAACCTTCCACAGGTAAAGCATCCGCTGACGCAGGAAGTTTTTGATGCCAAACTGTTGCCCCCAATCGCTTATATTCTTCTTCTTTCGGCCACTTTTGATAACATTTACCAGTTATACTAGTTTCTTCCTTCCCAATATATGATAGCCGAGGTGGATAATGCTCATAATGAGCCCTTAATCTGCGTATATTTTCCATTATGAGCCCCTTTGTTCTAGACTGTTCCATATTTTAAGCTGTTCCATGAATGTTGAACAGTGCCCTTTAGACTACTTACAATCAGTATTGAGTCCTAGTGAAGTTCCTTTTGCTATTATACCGAACGTGTATCAAAATTTGGAATTTGGTAACGTATTCGTCTCAGATTTTACCAGACATGAAAAGTTATTTTGGGTTCAATCGCTTGTATACAGATGTGGTAGAGCTTGAAATATGCGAAGCTAAATGAATTTAAAAGGAAACAAAATGACTAATATACGCTTGATAAAGCTAACAGGACTAGCATTTCTATTAGTGGGAAGTTCTATACACGCCTTAATCTTAACTGAACCATCCGAACGTGCTCAGGATGGCCGCAATGGCTTGATCGGTCAAAATGGAGAGAATGGCTATGATGGAATCCACGGACAGCACGGCGGTCATGGCGGATCAGGATTCTTAAACGGTGGAAATGGCGGAAATGGTTAGTAAGCAGTTTAGTGTGGCAAGATATGCAGTAAGAGCTTATTAAGATTAGGGTAATTAGAGTCTATATTGAATGGTTTGGTTTGCTGGGACTTTCCACAGTTTTCATTCCGTGTTTAACATAAGTTGGATAAAAAATCTCACCCCAATGAGAAGGACGAGCTGCAGCTGTAAGGCCTTCAGTTAGCCATTTAGATGCTCGAGGAATTTCAATATGTGATCTGGTCATAGACCAATCATTTTGGGAAAAAGTTCCGACTAATGCTATAGCGTCTAGCGTATCCTTAAGTGCTTTCATAATTTCAGAATATTGTACATATGACAATTGAGTGGCAAACCTCTCCTTATCGTATTTATGAGCTAGAACCTGATCTCTAAATTTTAGGATCGAGTGACCCGTTATTTGTAATCGATTCGCCATATCATGAAAACTTCCATCATTGACCTTGCCGTTGTTTTTAATCTCATCTAAATCAGGAAATAAAAATGATCTGGAATTAGCGTAGGCAATTTGATTAGCCTTCGTCAATCTAGATAGATTTTTCTTAGATTTTCTAAATAGATGGCCTCGAGCTGGTATTTTTTTGCGAAGCCGATCGAGAAATTCAGTCAAAATCTCTGCAACCTCTAACAAATTAGTTTTAAGAGCATCATTTAATAGACTACACTCCAAAGTTACATCTGTCGGCAGATATTTATTTTTTTCTTCTTCGTGTTTTTCTTTTGCTCCCAGCAATAGTTTAATTTTTAGATTTGCATCTGCAATTCTTACAACTAAATCATTGATTAGATTCTCTTTAAACTCAATCCGCTCTTGGAACAATGGATCTTCTGATCCAAAATATTTGAGTCTAAATCGTGCTTCTCCTTCTCGTATGAAGTAGTGCCCTGCACCCGGAAAATATTTTGGAAGGTTCATAGTTACACTCCTGAGATATCTTTAAAATCTGTATTTGATGAACCCTTCGTAACTTTATCGAGCAAGCTTAGGATCGTTTTCTCCTCAACAGGTTTGTAATCCCAAACTTCTACACACAAGTTAAGTTGATTAGTCACGAGCTTATTTGGTCTTTTCTCATGCACATGCCCATGCAGCTGAAAATGCAAAGGTGGAGAAGTGGAGGGGGTATGAACCAGTTCAACAAGATGCTTCCCAATTTTGATCCAAGCAGCTTCCAACACAACCTCAAACCCCACACGCCCAAGCCAGCTCGCATTTTTATCATGATTCCCACGGATGCAAATCTTCCGTCCTTTCAGTTGCGTATAAATAGATCTCAAGTGATCTACATCACCAAGTCCAAAGTCTCCGAGGAAAAACACCTGATCGGCCTCATTAATGCAATCATTCCAATTATCAATAAGACATTTATTCATCTCTTCGATATCAGCAAAAGGCCTACCTGTGTACCTGATGATGTTGTTGTGAGAAAAATGCGTATCGGAAATAAACCATTTGTTCACTTGATCTACTAATCATAGCAATTCTTAATTCGCTCCCTATCTTCGTTGCCCTTCTCGCCTTTGTAATATAGCTCAACAAGCTCTATGCGATCTTCTTCAGGAAAATATGCATAGATCACGCGTATGCCTGAATGGATGCCGGATCCCTTTAAGGCCTTGCAAGCAAATTTTTTTACTTTATAAATTTTGGGACACTCTATGCCGAGGTTTTCAATCGGATGGATCCCGTGATTATCGACATTGAGCTTGTGATAAGCGTAAAGGGATGTATTCACAAGTGTTAATAAGTCACCTTCAAGACTGGGAAATTTTTTAAGAAGCTTCTTTAGGTCTTTGTTAAATTTCTCTAGACGCTCAATCCGTTTGAATATCATCGTTGCTGTACTCTCTTACGCTATACGCAGGGGTTCGGTAAAACACAGATTCGTAATCGATTTTTTTCTTTTCTGGTGTGACCATCCAAGGCACATCTTGGTGAGAGTACTCACTAATAGTTGTGGCATTCATGCCAGATAGCTTTTGCAGCACATCATCTATCACCTTGATTTCATTAGCATTAAAGACGGAAAGATCAGGTTCTTTGCGAGGGAGATACTTCTTTTGTAGATGCTGAAAATGTTTACTTTTAACAACTTCGATTTCATTGTGTTCGATCATTTGATTTATAATGACAGGAAACTCAGTAGGGGTGGGGCCAAATTGGTTTTTGATATAAGTGGCTCCAATGAGTTGCTCCTCATACTTTTCGTAATAATTGAAGTCTATAAAGTACAATAGCTTGTAAATCACAGTCTCACCGACATTCGGTTTAGCCCCAACTTTTCCAAGGATATATAAAAGAACTTCCCTAAACTTCTTCAAGTTCTTCCTGGGAACACTGATCCGCATCTCCGCCTTTTTCTCTTTCGGCTGTAGTGACTTCTCCAAAATAACTTCAATCGGTGATTCAATGTTCAATAGTTCATCGATCGAAACATTTAAAGCCCTCGATAGCAGAATCAGTTCATCTGCTTTCAGAGAGCGTTTATCATTTTCAATCAAAGATAAACTTGCCCGATCCATCTCTAATCGCTGCGATAATTCCTCTTGACTAACCCTCAATTCTTCTCGCAACGCCTTGATACGTCCACCCAAAGATGCTTTCACGATCTGTTCCTTCCTTTTTTCTCATTATATCACATGTTGTAAAATTATGCAAATGCATGTTAGGTTATCTAACGTTCTGAATTAGAAATTAAATTGGTGAAAAATGAGCGGTGGTGGTGGAATTTGCAGAGCAAGAACGGAAGTTCGCTGGATGCGATTTGTTGATGGTGAAAATTTTACGTTTCAAGGAAGTAAGTTTTTGCAAAATGAACATATACTGTCAACTCATCTGGATATTGAGTCTCCTTACTATATTAAAGATCAGTTTTTGTGGATTCCTGTTGATGGTGGGAGTGCAATGGCTAATTACAATCTGGCGCCGCAGTGGGCTAATACAAGTGTTCATAATAATCAAATGCCGGAAGCAATTAGATCGTATTACTATACGATGGTAACTGGGGCAAAAGATGAAGTTGTTCCAACTGTCGAAAGAAAAATATGGGATAGAGGCTTTACTCCAAGGGTGATTTGGAAAGAAAAGGGAAAGATGAAGTCAAAGGCGGTTGATTCCTCGATCTCAGTTGACATGTTATCAGCAGCATATGAGAATCAATTTGATTTAGTTGAAATCTGGACAGGTGATGCTGATTATATTCCGTTAGTGAATGCTGTTAAAAAGTTGGGAAAGGTTGTTGTCTGTTGTTTTTTTGGGGAAAATTATGGACTTAGTTCAGAGCTTAAAATTGCTTGCGATCGATATTGTGATATTTCAGGGCATATGTCTCTGCATTGGACACGGTTTTCTAAGGAGCCTAAAGCGTAAAAAGAACGATAGTGGTACAGAGGTCTATCAATCCTCTTAAGCTTAGTCCCGTTGAGCAACATATGAATATCTCCCGATGTGTAAACGCCTATACCTGTTTTAGTCGTTGAATGAATGATGACTTAGATGCATGACGCTGTTTTAAATTCACGAGCCTGGTTGAAAAATCAGTCGATTTCTCGCGTAGAGCTAGATCACGCAAATCTACAAGAAGTTCTAATGCTTGGTCATAACTTTTGGCTTTCTTTTCCGAAGCAAGAGCTTCTATCTGATGCCATAACTTTTCTTCCAGCCCAAGAATTTCATCAAGACGCTTTTCTCTAGCAATATATTGCAATCTATTCCTTTCTGCAGATTCAGCTGCGGCTTTTTTGGCTTCACGCTGCAATCTAGCTTCTCTTACACGTTCAAATTCATTTAGAAGTTGACTAACTGTGCGTTTTTTAGTTTTTTTATGACCGGCTGCCTGTAAAGATTGCCATGCTTTACTAAAACTGGAAACTTGCTGAAAAGCTAGAGTCTGATCACCTCTTAGACTCGCTTCTAAAATGGTTTTTAACATGCCATCTTTTTCCTTTTGAGACATGCTGCAAATCCATTCTTCAATGTCTTGACCTTTGGGGGTCACATCCTCTAATGAAGGGCTCCTTTGAGCTGCAGCCTCAATCAAATCAAAATCTATTCGCAGAAAGTCAGCCAGTTGAGTCAGGGCCGGATTTAAGTTTTTCAAGCCAGCTGGAACAGAAGGTTCAAAATCATCTTCATCATACTCATCATTTATTAAGCCGGACAACCACCCCAAATACAAGCAACGATAGTCTCCACGAATTAAATCGGTTCTTAAGCTTAAGAACGAAGCAAGTTTTAGATCTTCTTCCCAATATTCACCAACTTCATCCTCAGATACAAAATCCAATATGATCTTATCGTTAGCTTCACGAGCAGAAAATTGATCCCCATTACAATAAGATTGAACGGTACTCAGATCTAAAAAATTTGAAGGTAACCGCAGCTTCAAAACATGAGTTCCCCAATTGGCATAATAAAGAAAGCCATCGAAATACTTGTTCATCCACAGATCTTCATCGCCTTTGAAGCTGCCCCATGAATAATCATTTATAAAACTATAAGGCGTGATGGCCGCACGTGATGAGAACCTACGCAATTCACACATTTCCGCATCAGTTAAATTGCGATCAACGGCCTGAAACTCATAAGACTGATATTCACTCATAGACTTCCCTTTTGCGAGGGGATTATAGATAATGAGGTTTTTAGAATCTATGTGGAATTGGGGAAAGTGATTTGGTGATGAAACCTCACTGCTAAAAATGCGTCACCAAATAAAGAAATCTCGATTTGGTGATATGATAAATCCGTTGAGGCTTTTTCAAGCAAGCATAAGATCGTTTTCTCTTAACCTGCTTATGCACCCAACTCAACTCAAACACACAAATTGTAAAATTAGATTTGATGTTAATATTTTTTTGTCATATAACCTTGCTACCAAAAAAAATAATATGAGGGTGAATATGAACGTAAAAACATTTTTTCTATTATTGGCTGTATGTTCGTTTTCGATAAGTCCATCGGTGTATGCCGGAAATGGAGGTCCAGGAGGGAACGGGGGGCATTCTCCGGGAGGTGCTGGTCATGGCGGCCATGGTGGCGATGGTGATAATGGTGGAGCGGGTGGCCACGGCGGTCATGGAGGCGTTAGCGGTGGAAACGGCGGAAATGGCGGTCATGCTAGTCGTGGGGATTCAAGAGGGTAATGAAAACAAAATATATTAACGTATTACTTACTCTTTGTTTTCTTGTTGTTCAAACACCATCCTCTGCTTTTGCAGGAGATGGTGGACGTGGAGGCGACGGAGGCGATTCTCGATATGGTAGAGGTGGTGATGGCGGTAATGGTGGCCATAGCTCTGATGGCAGAGGTGGTGATGGTGGAAATGGTGGCCACAGCCAACATGGGAGAGGTGGCGATGGTGGCGATGGCGGAAATGGATCCCTAGGAGGTGGCTCGGGGGGATGCGGAGGTTCTGGCCCAGAAGGAAGAGGTCGAGATGGACGAGATGGCCGCAGAACTTGAAATTAGCAAATTATATAAAATTTAAAAGGACACAAAATGACTAATATGCGTTTGATAACACTTACGGGACTTTCGCTTCTATTATGGGGAGGTTCTATACACGCCATAAGCTTAACTGAACCAATTGAACGTGCTCAAGATGGCCGCAATGGAGTTAACGGTCAAGATGGAGAGAATGGCCGTAATGGAACTCAAGGACAACATGGTGGCCACGGCGGTCATGGTGGCAGCAATAATAATGGAAATGGCGGTAATGGCGGCCACGGTGGTAACGGGGGCTCTGGAAGATCAAACGGCGGTAATGGCGGCCACGGTGGTAATGGTTAGTAAGAAGTAATAGTGAGGTAAGAAACTCAAGGAGAAAGAAAATTCATGGAAAATTTGCTCGTGGAATGGAGTGAAGCGTTTACTCTTTTTGTTTTTTTTG
>CAZOAX010000031.1:4772-11853 GCA_964577735.1 uncultured bacterium | reverse complement strand
AGTAGCACTGATTTTTATCTTTGTTCTCTTGAGCTGTGATCAAAGCAAAGTTGGTTTTGCGGATGATGGTCTCTATGACTGATTTTTTAGCTGTCCATGTCCCAATGAATTGATGGATCTTGTGGTGTTTAGACAAGTAGGTATTACAAAGAACACGGCCGTTCGGAAGGAGAGAATTTTTAATGCGTTTAAAGATATCTTCCACCTTTTCAGGGGTGCAATGGGGAAGTGAATCGATAGCAATCACTAAGTGTACTTTTTCAGTGATTTCAAAAGTTTCCATGTTTTGATTCAGTAAAATGAGTTGCTCATTCTCAATCCAGGGTTTTCTAAGATCAGCAATTTGCGTGGCTAGATCACTTAACACCTGCATAGAAACATCGATTGCATAAACCTTCCATCCTCTTTCTAAAAGATGATAAGCAGTCGGGCTGACGCCACAGCCGAGATCTATCGCAATTTTCTTTTGAATGGGTTGTTTTTCAAAGAATGTGGCAACTTTTTCAATTTCAGCAGACAGCGGTTTTTTAATAGAATTTCTACTCTGAATGTCACTCCAAAGACCATTGGTATGGGCCCCCGGTCTTTTCCAAGCGATGGATTCCGGCATTTCTTGAAGTGTTAGCTTTGGTTCGTATATCCACGCATAGATATGGGATAGGCAGGAAAAAGCTCTTCGAAAACAGTTCATAGTGGCAACTCAATGATAAATTCTGTAAAGACACCCTCTTCACTCCTGAAAAATAGCTTGCCGGAATGTTCGCTGACGATGACGTCACGTGATAAAGAGAGTCCGAGGCCCACTCCTTGACCGGGGGATTTTGTGGTGAAAAAAGGGGTGAAGATGTTTGCGGTTGCTGTTTTAGAGATTCCAATTCCATTATCGCGGATTGTGATCTCACAGGATTTCTCAAGGTTTTTAGTTGTGATAGTGAGAGTGGGATTGTATGGGTGATGTTTGTATTTTGCTTCAAGTGCGTAAAAGGCATTGTTTAAAAGATTGATGAGCACACGGGTGAGATCATCTGGAACGACTTTTAATGGTGGAATGGTCTGATCGTAGTTTTTTTCTACTTTGACAGATATGGATGCCTGGCCTTTGAAAGCATAGTAGGTGAGGTTGATCGATTCATCGAGGAATTGATGAATGTCCACGGTTTTAAATTCCCGTTCTGTTGTAGTTCCAAGGCTTAATAGTTTTTGGATAATATTGTCGGCTTTCTTTCCTTGTTCCAGTACAGAATTAAGGTTTTCGTTCAACAGAGTGAGAGACTCAGTTTGCCCATGATTTAATGGACCATTTTCTTTTATGTCTTTTAGAAGATCGATTGAAAGGGATGAGAAATTGTTTACGAAATTCAAGGGGTTTTTGATCTCGTGAGCAATACCGGCTGTGATCAATCCAAGAGAAGAGAGCTTTTCCTGAACAATGATCTTATTTTGCATCGACTCTAAATCCAATGTTTTTTCTTTGACTTTCTCCTCCAAATGCTGACTGTAGTCTTCAAGCTGTTCTAAGAGAGAGGACATGATCAATCCGGTCAATCCCACAACGGCGATGTAAAATTGCACTCCAATGAGAGATTCATTACGTGTTTCATGGACAAATGGCCCAAAGCCTAAAATGGTCATTGCGTCAGCAATCAGTGAGATTGCTAGCAAGGTGAATGTAGTGCCATGTGGTCCAAATCGAAAGGCTCCCCAAATGAGAAAAGGAATAAAGGTATAGGCCAAGTTGTAGGGAAGAGTGATGATCACGCGAGTAGTCATAAACAATAATGCGATCAATAGAATACTTTCATAGAGCCTATTGCTTGATAGGGTGAATAGGGGGTATTTGAACCAAGTAAGTATAAAAGGCGTAAAGACTAAAATTCCGGCACTATCTCCCACAATCCATGTCAACCAAATAGTCAGAAAGCGGCTCCATTCACCAAGTCCGAAAGCTGTTAATGTCGTAGCACCGATCGTGGAGCCAATGACGCAGCTTAAAATACTTAGAATGAAGAATTTGAGAATGTTGATTGGCTGTTTGAAGATTTGATCGATCTGAATATATTTTTTAATGAGATATCCACCGGCTATTCCTTGCAGAGTAACGCCTATTGCGATGATGGTTCCGGCAAGTGAGGTCCTTGCAATACCTGCTATGCTTGAAGAATCAAAAAAGGCCCATGTAGTGCCGATGATGGCACCGAATAAAATGCCGGGCCAAACCCGGTAGCCATACATGATGACAGCTGCAAGAGCAATTCCTGAAGGGGGCCAAAGCGGAGTGACATTCCCTGGTGGAATGGAGAGCATTTGACCGAGCCTTGCGCTGAGGAAATAAACTAATCCGAGCAGCAAAAGAAAGGCCCACTTGGTGGAATGTTCTTTAAAAAGCCATTTGTTCATATTTTTGCATTCTGGAGGCGAAGGATTTTAATTAAAATAAAATTGTTATTCCGCTATAACGGATGCTTTACGGAGATCATATGCTTAAAAAGATGAGTGCTGTTCTGATTGCAATGTCCTTGCTTTGTTCCGTACGCGGACATGCTGAAGATGTCTGGATTAATGCAGAGTATCTCAATTGGAAAATTCAGGATGCGAAGAAAACAATCCCGCTTGTCGTAGAAGGCAACCCGGTTCCGGATTTTGCTCCTATACTTTATAACCCTGGATCTACAGTCGTACTTGGGGATCAGTCTATCGACAGTAAATGGCGCTCCGGAGGAAGGTTTTCGGTTGGCTTTATTTGTGGAGATATGTGCCAAGTGGGTGTTGAGGCCACTTATTTTTTCTTAGCAAGATCCAGTACTGAAAAAAGTGTGTTCTCAGATGGAGAAATCGGTTCGCCCTTCTTAAGCATACCCTTTATCAATTCAAACACCGGTTTTGAAAGTTCCTTTGCGATTGCAAGACCGGGTTCATTTGATGGGCTGGCTACATTGAATGTTTCAAATGCCATGCAAGGCGCAGAGCTTTATAGCACAACACATTTGCCCTATCTCAATGGATGGAGCATGAATATCTTTGGTGGCATTCGCTATCTCAATTTTAATGAAAAACTGAACTTTGATACCGAAAGCCTGTTTATCAATCCAGCTATCAATGATGTGTTTTTCACGAATGATCGATTCTATGTGGACAACAACTTTTATGGGGGATCACTTGGCGCAAGTGCCATCTTCCAATGCCATGGCTTGATAGCAAGTGTGAAGGCAAAAATTGGTGCCGGCGTGATGTATCAGACCTCTAAAATACGTGGCCGGTTTGACACCAATGATTACACAGGTTTTACAATTGTCCAATCATTTGACGGGGGCTATTTTGCACTTCCATCCAATTCAGGAACAAGAAAGCGCCCCCGCTTTTCTGTTCTGCCGGAAGTGGAAGTGAACATCGGTTATGAAGTCATTCAGAACCTGGCATTGCATGTGGGTTACAACTTCCTATATGTGACCAATGTCCTGCGCGCATCAAGACAACTGGACCGTTACATTAATCCAACAGGGTCGCCTCTTTATATGGAGACCCCGGTTCCTATCCAGGTTGGTTCATCCTATCCTAAGCGGTATATGCGCTCAGATGACCTGTGGGTACAAGGCATAACAACCGGCCTCGTCTATATCTTCTAAATTTTCTGGCTTATCAGATCATGTCCGTCTTGCGACGGACATTAATGTGTGCTCGCCTCTTCGCAGGGTAGGAAACCCAGCTTCGGGCCTGTGCTACATTTCTGAGTTGCCATAAAGACTCGTTGGCAGCTTTGCTGCTCGTGATTATCTCAAGAATACCAAGCTCTTTATAGCGGGATGGGGCGGTCTCTTCGCCAGCCTCTGTTGTAGCCAAGTTTTTTAAAAAGAATATCTAAGGGAGAGAGTTGTTGAACAGATTTTAATTGCTTGTCCAGTTTACGTAATTCTTCTCTGGATTCATCTAATGTGAGCATGGTTCCATTTCTAGAAAATTCGTTTCTTCTTGAAAATACCTCACCTTTCGGCTCATAGTAATCTGCAAGGAGTGCTAATTTTCCTGGATTGTTTTGAGCACTTTGAAAGGCAGTATCTTTAACTTCTTTGACCGCTTGCATTTGATCGTAAAGAAGGGAGTAGTCGTCTTCCTTTGATTTGCAATAGACTGCTGTGCCAAGTGTATAGGCACAAGCTGCTAAAAAAACTGGCGTAGTAAAACTCATATTTTTCCTCTAGGTTTGAATCGCGCGTGAGTCTATCAGGAACCAAGGTGTTAATGCAAGAATTTACTAGGTTGCCGTGTGCAGTTGAAAAGCAGCTTGGAGCTGCTTTATTGGGTTATTCGAAGACGATTGGGCGGTTTCTTTTCCAGCCTTTATCAATTCCGTTATATTTGCAAAAGATGTCGATCGGGGAGATGCGTTGAAGGAATCGTATTTCCTGGTCTAATTTGCTCATCTCAGCTTGGGCTTCAGGGAGTGTGAGCGTTTTTTTTCCATAGTGGAAGTCACCTTTTGCAAATGCCATACCATTAGGTGCAAAATAAGTTTTAACGCGTGCTGTTTCTTCAGGTTTGCCTTGGGACTCTGCTAAGAGTCGTTCTTTTAAATCTTTGATTATTTTCATCTGGTCGTAGAGACGAGAATAATCGTCTTCTTTTGATTGGGCATAAAGTCCCATTACTGCAGAGTAAGCGCATGTCACTACTCCTACTGTGTAGGCACAAGCTGTAAAGGTCATATTTGCTCCTATTTTTTTTGCTGTGAGTCTATCAAGAGCCTAGTTGATAATGCAAGAATTTGCTAGTGTGCGGTTTGAGGTTGTTATGCGAGCAATGGTGTTTGAAAAAATCGGAAGTCCGCTTGTGTTAAGGGAGGTTCCACGTCCTAATCCAAGTCCGCAAGAAGTGTTGATCAAAGTGAAGGCATGTGGTGTATGCCGGACAGATCTGCATATTGTGGACGGCGAGCTTACGACTCCTAAATTACCTTTGATTTTGGGCCATCAGATTGTCGGTGTGATTGAAGCTGTTGGAGACCAAGTGACAAGGCATCAAGTGGGCGAGCGGGTAGGTGTGCCATGGCTTGGGAAGACATGCCAAGCTTGTGAGTTTTGTGAAGCGGAACGGGAAAATCTTTGCGATAATGCGATCTTCACGGGCTATCTGAAAAATGGAGGTTATGCCGAATACTGTACAGCTCACGAAGACTATATTTTATCACTGCCTGCCAGTTACGATGACCTTCATACCGCGCCGCTGCTTTGTGCCGGTTTGATCGGATATCGTGCATTCAAATTAGCTCAACCTGCAAAAGCAGTAGGTTTTTATGGGTTTGGCTCAGCTGCACATATCCTGAATCAGGTTGCAACGAATTTAGGTTGTGATATTTATGCTTTTACTCGACCAGGTGATACAGAAACTCAAAAGTTTGCGCTCTCTCTTGGAGCTAGGTGGGCGGGAGATTCAGATCAACTACCTCCAGTTAAGCTAGATGCAGCTTTGATTTTTGCTCCCTCAGGTGCGCTTTATCCACTTGCTTTGAAGGCTGTGAAAAAGGGAGGGAAAGTAATTAGTGCGGGCATTCATATGAGCGATATTCCTGAATTTCCTTATGCCCTTCTTTGGGAGGAACGTTCGATGTCCTCTGTTGCTAATTTGACTAGGCAAGATGGAATAGATTTTATGGAAGCCATTAAACAAGTGAACCTTAAAGTGAATGTTGCCTCTTTTTCTCTAGAGCAGGCCAATGAGGCCCTTGCTGCAATCAAAAATGGTTCGATTGAAGGATCCGCCGTTTTAGTTGTTTAAAATTTCTTTATTTTTACTATAGGAAGATTATCTAACAAAGATGGAATCTCCTGCATGGCTGAAAGCCATTCCGCTTAAAAATTTTCTTCTTTAAATGAGAAATCACTTGGTCGTTTTTGCGATTTACAGCCTTTTATTTCAGAATTGGTATTTTTTTTACAGTTCAGTCTTAACTCACGTTACGCATAGCCACTAGCCTTCTTGCGTAAGGTGAGTTTTTAAGCTTCGGTTGATGGCAATCACTCCAATGGCGATATTGCAAGTACAGTTCAGTAGGTATTCATACGATTGGAAATAACAGGATGCAGCAATGCCCACTGTTCCAGTCAAGACTGCCCATTTACCTAAAGTATTTAGTGTTTGATAGTTAAGGTTCGATCCGTCATTTTCAATGGTTTTCGTAAAAACATTTTGAAATCTACTCGATAAACGATGTGGCAGATCCTTTTTCGGATACCATGTAGAGGTTTCGATATTAGGAAAAAAGTCTGTATTCATAGTTTTGTTGAATTATATGCGATTGTTAATATATGCTTATTAAGCTTTAAATAAAGGTTAATGATGAAAATTATAAATAAATTAATAACGCTTGTGTTGCTTTCTTCAACACTTGCGAGCTGTGCAACAATTATGCATGGAACCCGCCAATCCATTGGAGTCTCAAGTAATCCAACAGATGCTTGGATCTATGTAGACAGAAATTATGTGGGAAATACTCCTTTAGTTCTAGAACTATCTCGTAGTGAGAACCATATCGTGAGAATTGAATTGCCAGGTTATATGGCCTATGAAGTGCAGTTGACTAAGAGCGTCAGCGGTTGGGTGTTTGGAAATATTGTGATCGGTGGCCTTATCGGGCTTGCAGTAGATGCAGTTTCTGGTGGTATTTACAAATTGTCGCCTGATCAAGTGCATGCAGAAATGAGATCACAGTATGGGATCGATTCTAAAAATTCCAATGAGTCGTTCATTGCGGTTGTTCTTGAGCCAAGAGCTGATTGGGAAAAAATTGGGAATTTGACGCCTAATTAATTTTCTTGAGAATTTGAAGTAAAAGCGTTATCTCTGAACTAAACAGAGGTAACGCCATGCATGCAGTTAAATTTCTAGCTTTGAGTCTATTTTGTTCCCTTTCTTTACATGCCGGACAGGTTGTTTTTGAAGATACTGTGCATTCAGATGGGACCCCATCTAAAACAGTACCTCTGGATTTGCATAAGAAGTATCAGTTAAAGGTCAGTGGATTTGTGAACCTGGGTAAGTGGGTGCAAAATCGGGAAAAACTGGCCAATGATGCCAATTATGAATTCAA
>CAZOAX010000031.1:0-4762 GCA_964577735.1 uncultured bacterium | reverse complement strand
TATCATGCTGATCATATCTATCTCTCTGAACCTTTTACTCCCAAGCAAAATAAGATCCACTTTTGGGTCTATGATACCGATTATGAAGATAATAACGGTGAATTCAAAGTTGAAGTTTTGCAAGTGATTGAGGATAAGTCGATTCTTGCTGAATAATAATCATAAATTCTATAAAATAGTCGAATTATAGAATTTATAAGGTTATATGTTTCAAGTTATTAATTTAGGGATCAAGTACGGCGGGCGTAAGCTTTTTTCTGGCGCAAACTTTGAACTGCAAAAAGGGGACCGTATTGGATTTGTCGGCAGGAACGGTTCTGGTAAATCTACTTTTTTTCGCTTAGTTACAGGAGAAGAGGTTTCTGATGAGGGATCGATCTCCATTCAGCGCCATTATTCCATTGGTGTCTTGAACCAGCATATTAAATTTGAAAAAGAGACCATTTTAGAAGAAGCGGCTTTAGGCTTGCCGCCTGGACAGGAAGATTGCATCTACAAAGCTGAAACGATTTTATTTGGCCTTGGGTTTTCAGAAAAAGATCTCGATATGCCTATTTCTGCATTTTCTGGTGGCTATCAGCTTAGATTGCATCTTGCCAAGGTGTTGATCTCTGAGCCGGATTGCCTGCTTCTCGATGAACCGACCAACTACCTGGATATCGCCTCGATCCGCTGGTTTACGAAGTTTCTTCAAGGCTGGCCGGGTGAGTTCATTCTGATCTCCCACGATCGGGAATTTATGGACAGTGTTACAACGCATACTATGGGTATTCACCGGGAAAAAATACGGAAGATGAAGGGATCGACCATCAACTTTTATGAAAAGATTATGATGGAAGAAGAGATCCATGAAAAAACAAGGATCAACATCGATAAAAAGCGTGCTCAGGCCCAGAACTTCATTGATCGATTTGGAGCCAAGGCTTCAAAAGCCGTTCAAGCCCAATCGCGTCAGAAGATGTTGGATCGGATCCCTGTTTTAGAGAAACTCAAAAATTTGAATCACTTGGACTTTGAGTTCCATTCTGCACCTTTCCCAGGACAGAAAATGATCGATGCTTCAGATGTCTCTTTTCAATATGAAGAGGGCAAGGAACTGATCAATCACTTTTCGCTTGAGATCGAAAAAGGGGAACGAATTGCGATTGTTGGGAAAAATGGCCGCGGAAAATCGACATTGCTTAAGCTGCTTGCAAAAGAGCTAACTCCTGTTAATGGGACGATGAAGCATTCTGAAAATCTTGCGATTGGTTACTTTGGGCAGACACATATCGATCGGTTAAATCCAAAGCACACGGTGGAAGAGGAGATTGCCACAGGTAATCAGAAGCTTAATCGAACAGAGATCAAATCCATTTGCGGTTTGATGATGTTCAGTCAGGATCAGTCAACGAAGTTGAATTCGATGCTGTCTGGTGGTGAAAAAAGCCGGGTATTACTTGGAAAGATCATCGCCAAACCTTGTAACTTGCTCTTACTGGATGAACCGACCCACCACTTGGATATGGAGTCGATCGAGGCTTTAATTGATGCTCTCGAAGAGTTTGAAGGGGCTGTCATTCTTGTAACGCATAGTGAACTGATTTTAAAGCGTTTGAGATTTGACAAGATCGTGGTGGCCCATAAAGGGAATCAGGAGATGTTTCTCGGGGACTATGAAGAGTTCTTAGAGAAAGATGGCTGGCATGATAAAGAGGAAAGTCAAGGCTTCGTAAAAAAAGCAGTAGCTAAACCTGCAAAGCAATCTCAAAAGTCTCCTCAGACGCTGGAAAGAGAGGTCGCTGCAGTTGAATCCAAAATCAAAAAGATCGAAGAAGAATTAAAAAACTTGAATGAAGATCTGCTTAAACAGCCATCTAGTGGCAAGATTGCCGAAATATCAAAAGCCCTTGCCGAGAAGCAAAAAGCTTTAGAACTAGCCCACAAAGAGCTAGACCTTCTTTACGAACAACTTTAAGTTGGATCTCATGTTATAAGCCCGTACGGGCTTATAACATAGTGATGGGATTATTCCTTTTGCCAGTAGGCGCCGGTGTAATCAATCCCGATAAGAGGGGTGGTGATCCCATGGGCATTTCGGTAATCATTGACCGCCTGAACACAAATCCACATGCATAGATCATCAATGATGACATAACCGCCGACAGATAGTTTTGGATATAGGTTTTCAAGTGCGTTCATAGTGGATTCGTAGAGATCGCCATCCAATCGCAATAGGGCAATTTGTTCAATAGGGGCCGTTGGCAAAGTATCTCTAAAATATCCTTCCAGAAATCTCACTTGGTTGTCCAGCAATCCATAGGATCTGAAATTATTCTGGACAGTCTCGAGCGAAATAGCGAGTTCTTTTGTGAGATGCATATTGAAGCCCTCATCTGAAGGATAAGTGGCTGGGTCTGGTGGAGGAAGTCCTTGGAATGAGTCACATACCCAAACCAGCCGGTCTGTCACGTTATAGGCTTTTAATATGCCTCTCATGAAGATGGTGGCTCCGCCTCTCCAAACACCTGTTTCAACAAGATCGCCCGGGATATTGTTTTTAAGAATGTTCTGAATGCAAAAATCAATATTGTTCAATCGTTTTAAACCAATCATTGTATGGGCATGTGCCGGCCAATTGGTCCCTTCTTCAAGGTGATAGTTATATTCATAGATCGAATTTGTAACGGCGCGTTTTAAAATGTCCACATAAAGAGCTCTTGGATCATCTGGTAAAGTGGATTCCTCCTCTATAATGTGCAGGTTGGCCGATAAGCTTGAGCTGCTGAGCGCCAGGATGGCGAGCCAATATTTCATTTTTTTATCTCCTAAATTGTAGAAATCAGTAAGGTTCTTATTGCGAGCTGTTTATGCGTGAAGGTTTTTGCCACACTTGATAGAACATGTTAGCGCAAGGACCCCATCCGCCGCCTCTGTTGTAGACGAGCTCAAAGCCATGAGCGATGAATTGATTGCGTACAGCCTCAAAGTGGACATAGTGATGGTAGTCATTTTCGACAATGATCATTTCAACATCATCTAGAATAGTCTCGTCATCGCGAAAGATGTAGTAGAGAGCTCCTTCACAATCAGCAACCAGGACGTTAAAAGGGATTCCGTATTTTTCTTTCAGATCAGCATAGGGGATGGTTTTAATCCTAAAATGTCCTTCAGGGACCGTTTCACTTGGGAATGAGACCCAGTAAACTGACTGGACAAGGGGGACTAATGAGATTGCAGAATCTTCTATATGAAAGCGGAGCTTGTTGTAATCACGGGTTGCAGTTAATACTGGCACTGCTCCTGGGTCTGATTCTGATACAACGAGGTTCTCTGAGTTATTCAAAAGTGTGGCGATGACACAGCTGTTTCTTCCTGCATTACCACCTATTTCCAGGACTTTATCATTTTCTGAAATGAACATCGCAGACATCACCTGTTCCGGGTACTCTTCTGAAAATGAGCCATGTGTCAAAGTAAGGTGGGAATGGATGTAATTGAGTTGCTCTATGGCTTCTTCTTCTGAGCGATGGGCCGCAAGAGATGTTGTCGCAAGTAAAAATAGAGAAATGAATAGTTTCATAAATTTCCTTTAAAAAAATTTCTTATGAGATACCATGTTTCTATTTCCTGAGTCAATTTAATTGACTCAGGTGCCACGCAAGCGTATCAAAGGGTTATATAGCTATACAGCTGGTAATGAAGGGACATTTTCAGCCATAGGTTTCCTTGATCTTCTGAAAGTAAAATGGCTTTATTGTCAGCCGAGTAAGTGAGTTCTTCATTTTTTTTGAAGTAACCATTGATTTTTTTCCAAAGAGAGTTAACGACTTCTGTTAATTCAAGTTTTTCGGAAAGAGCAGAATTAAACACTTTCTGGACTGCAGAGGACACATCGAGACTAACAGGTGTTAGTCTTTTTTTGAGATTTTGGTGGATATGTTCTGCGGCATAGCAAAGACAGGTGCTTTCGGCCTTAGTTGGTCGCCAGTTATCATAGGATAATGACTTTGCGAGGTTTTTAATCAGCTTTTTGAACTCTGCTAGATCTTCTTGCATTTCAAGATAGGTTTCAGCCTCTTCCCCGCTTTTATTGAAGAACTCTTTTTGAAGCTGTTGGATCTTAGCCTCTTGTGACGGGAGTTCTAGGTCTATCTCATCTAGCTCAGCTTGCGTTTTAGGTAGCTCTTCTTTACATTTTTTATTTAAATAAGCCTCAAAATTTCCACCTCGGGGAATAAAGCCACTTTCAAAATAAACAGCATAATGATCTTTAAAATCACGATTACGATCCAATTGTCTTTGTTTAGAATTTGTGGTGATTTCATATACTAAATGAAAATGAGTTAAAGTGCGTTTTTCTGACTTTATTGATTGTAAGAGGTTCATTAATTCTTTTGTCAAAGGCTCCAATTTGATTAGAAGAGCTGATTGGATTTTCTCAAATTCATCTTTTAGTCGGATTTTATCAAGACCTGAAAGGTCTATTGAGTATTTATTTAATAATTGGGCCGTTGTCGAGGATATCTCAAAAGTAGCTGAATTCATGTGTATCTCTTTATGTTTTTAGAGGGCAAGGAGTTCGACGCGTTTGAATTCTTCAAGCGCTTTTTCAGCTCCCGGAGGAGCGGCTATGAACTCATTATAGACCTTCTTCGGCAGTGTGATCGCAGTGCAGCCGGTTTCAGCTGCCATATTGAAATAGTCAAGTGAGCGGACACCTGCAGCTAGCACTTTGCTTTCAAATCCGTAGTCGTTTTTCATTTTTTGAATGAGCTCTAAA
>CAZOAX010000030.1:0-11880 GCA_964577735.1 uncultured bacterium | reverse complement strand
TCTTTCAAAATGATCTTGTCGAAATAGATATAAAATCCTTGAAAACCAGTTTAAAAGAGGCAGAGTCCACAGTTGTAAAACTTCCCTTGGCCATTATTCAAAATAATTTCATCCGGAATGCCCTTGCAAATAGAAATATAAAAGGCATGCCTGTTTTGAAAGAACAGATCAACGGGACCACGGTCTATTCCTTCCAGGATTCAAAAGGAACTCCCATTCAAATTGAAGATAAAAATGGAGAATACTCTGTTTACAAAGAAGTGGATATCAATGGAGCTAAAAAATGGCTCTTAGCTTTTGATGTATCACCAGAACAACCGGACATGCTAGGCGATAATCCCAGCCTTTTTCAAATTTATTCAGCTTTAAAAGAAGCTAAAGCCCAAGAAAAAATAGCAAAGAGTGCTGTTCCATTTTTTAACAGCACTCTCTACATTGATCCGGACGATAAATTCAAGGGCTTCATTTTTGATCCGGAAGGAAAAATCACCTTTCAATTAAAGTTAAAGCAATCATCTCACAACCTGATGATCGATAAAGTATGGGACTATCGGGAAGTACCGTCATCAGGCCCCTGGCAGATACACAATGCCTCTTTATTAGAAGATAAATCGCTCAATTTCTTAAAAGGATTTGAAAGCAAAGATAACATTATTCTATTTGCAAGCAAAGGCAAGCTCAAACAAGTGGAACTCCCTAGATATGGGCTTAAATTCAAGCTAGAAGGAGGAAAACTTCTTTGCCAAACCCCTCCCTTCCAAGGATATCTAGTCAATCCGGAAGGAAATGACTTCCACCTATCTCATGGGCTCTTATTAGAGCATCCCACACTTGGTAAAAAACTTATTCTTGGAGACGTGAGCGCCTTAAAAAAAACAGCTAAGGCCGTTAAATCTAAAGCAAGCGGACTTGCCACTATATCGCTTGCCCTGCAAGAACTAGGCGCCATGGCGGACCTAATGCAAGGAATTATGCCGAAACAAGTCAATCGTGAAGTCGAACGAATTGGTGGAAAAAATTTAGAACTGAAATACACAGCTTTTGACTTGCGTCCGCATACAGGGGAAATTTGCAAAACAAAAAATTGGCCTCAAGATCTCTTGCTGCTGATCAAGCATGAAATAATAGCCGATCACCCGCTTATTGCCGCTTCACACTTAGCAGATTATCCAATCAATGCTGTTTTAACAGATCAAAAGCTGCTTGGTGAATTGATCCAATTTTGCAATTCAGACTCAAGAACAGGCGCTGAAGCGGCCATTAAATTGAAACTGTCCTTAAATCTCTTAAATACCTTATCTGCCAATAACCGGCTCAAGAAAAAGACAAAAGACAGGCTTATCGATATCGCAATTAAAAATGGAAAAAACGTTCTCAGCTCCGGAAGACGCATTCCAGCAGAATTACAGATATCTGATGATGAAAAAATGAAGCTCCTAGCGATGATCCACAAAAAAGATCCTGCGTACACCATCCACCTGGCGCCCCACTTTCTTGATTCTGGCACTTCTTTTGACCCTTTAAACTTGGACACCTCTTTCATTGATGCAAAAATTACCAACTGGAAAGGAACCCATAAACCGATATTAATCGAAAAAAGGATCGAAGCCCTTGAAGATATCATCAATCCAAGTGTAAAGCTTTTAGATTCAGAGTTACCGGTTACCATTGAACATCTCGGTGAGCCCGTCTCCCTTCTATTCAAACCCGATAAAGTGCAAAAATTCTTTAAGACTGAAAAAATCGATCTTCCTTCTATCGACCTTGAACGCAGTGATATGGAAACACCCTATGAGACAATTGCCCTTGATACCTTTCAGAATGATTTAAACACCTATAAAGATGCAGAATCCACTCGCGATCATTACATTCTAAAAACAGGCTCAAGAAGACTTCAAAAACTGATCGATGACAAGCTCTCCCCGGTGCAAGATGATTATGAGATAGAATTGCAAGGGCACAAGGCAAAAATCGAAAAAATGCTTCGCAAAGAAACAGATACCTCTAAACAAATAGCTCTGATCGCAAATCAAACCCATGCAGCCACCTTTGAAGAGGTGCGGCTTGCCCTGATCCAAGGGAAATTACAAGCGTTGAAAGATGCAGGTAGAATCCCAGCTGTTTGTGATCTTGATATCCTTGAAGAGGAATTGATCGGCTATTTCGATGCTTTATCCAGAAAAAATGCAACGGGTGCCGCCATCCATATTGTAGAAAAGATGAAAGGAATCGGGAAGCAGGACACTAAAAACTGGAATTTGCTTAGCAAAGATCTTCATCGTCTCCTAACACTAGAGCGCAAATATGATCCTAAAGCCAATCCGAAGCTTTTAGTATTTGAAGCACAACTTGGATTAAATCTAAAAGAACTGGACGGAGGACTAAATCAACTGGATCTTCTAGAAAGCTTGCTTTCAGATCCAAGCATGCTGGTTCAAGCGCCGACAGGTGCTGGGAAAACAGCTGTGCTCTCTGTTTTAGAATCTTTAATGAAGACCAATGGCAACAACCTCGTCATCCAAAAGATCCTTCCGCCTTTGTACAACCAAACAAAAGACAAGGCCGAAGTCGTCATAGGAGATCTATTTGATACACTTGTCATGCCGCTCAGATTCAACCTCAAAATGCGCCTTGCAAAAAATGAAATCGAATTTGTGACCAATGATCAAGGTGTCAAAGAAGAAAAAACTAAATCTGTCTCTATTTTCAAAGGGATGTATGAAGAACTTTTGGATGTCATAACAAATCAAGGTTGCGTTCTAACTGACTATACTTCATTTCCGATGATGGAAGCTAAATTCCTGCAAATAGGTCAGGAACTTGTGGAATGCTCGCTCAATGGAACGGAGCCGACCGCTCTTCAACTAGAGCACTACACTTACTTACGAAAAATTCTCGTCTTGCTTCGCAATAAAGGCCTTGAAAGCATGGATGAGTTCGACCAGCCTAACCGCCCTATCCAAAAAATCCAATTAGACATGCAAATGGGATCGTCTGATATTCCTCCTCTTTATATCGATACTTCACTTGAAATTTATGATCTTTTAGGTGCTGATCCAACTCTTGGCTTGGATAAGAATATCCAAAGCGATATTTCAGAAACAGTAAAGCTGCAAGCGATTGAAAACGCCGCAAAAACAATGGCTAAAAATTTAGCTGTTCAAGCAGGGCAGGAAGATCTTGAAAAGGGAATTGAAGATTATCTGCTTGGGGTCAATGAAAATGTCTTGGAGCATCTAGGCGCTGTAGATCCTTCTATTCAAGATAAAATCGCTTTCAGCATGAACCAGTTTACGCAATTCCTTTCTTTAAGTCTGAGTGCAAAAGAAGGCTCTCGCTATGCCAGAAGTGCCGATGGATCTAAAACAGTTCCTTGTCAAAATGGTCAGAAACATGACGCAAAACATGGAACGCTTTACGAACAGATCAATTACACCATTCAAAGTTATAGGCAAAAAGGGATTCAAGCTTATGACTTAACTGCTTGGTTTAATGAATTTAAACCTGAATGGAATCAGGCGTCGGGAGACCGTAAAACGGCATTGGAAGCTGAATTCCAAAGTGTTTTCTCTGATTATGATGTCATTGAAGTTGCCGACATGCTGAAATCAGCAAATGGAACAGATCTTCTTATTGCAGTTGTCAACCAGGATCAAACTAAAATAGCAAAATTCTTAAGAGCGCGCCTTGAGCTTTTAAAATCAAGCGGCTATCTCATCTCAATGGATCCGACAAATGTCGGCGATATGAGTAGAGCCGCCTCCGGTATATCTGCGACATCTGGTGCTCCTGATTCTTTTCACGAACAATTTAAACAAGACAGAGCAGCCGTCGGACAGATCAAAGCCTCCATGGCCTATCGGATGTTAAATCGTTCACTAGATCCTGAGACTGTGCTTGGATATGATCCTGAACATCCTGAACAAGCTTTAGCAAACCTTGTCAAACCGGCCACTGCTGTCATCGATGGATCCGGTGCATTTAACGATTCGACAGAAGCTTGTGCAAAACACTTGCTAGCGTCAAATGACACCTTGAAGCAAGTGGGCTATCATCTGGAAGAAACCATCGTTTATGAAGGGCTCCCCTCTGGAAGCCTTGCTGAAACGGGATTTGTATTCAATCAGGCCCATACACGTGGGACAGACATTTTACTTGCGCGCGATGCGCACGCCCTGTTAACTGTTAATGAAAAAGAAGGCTTTCGAGGTTTTGCCCAAGAAGAGGGGCGACTTCGTGGAGAAGGGCAGACCTATGAACTTGCCATGCCTAACGCACAAAAAACTGATAATTTAATCTCTTTTATTACACATGCTGAGTGCGTGGACGCCCTTCAAGATGCAAAAGACATTTATCGTCACGCCACGCAAGAAATCCGTGCGACGCTTAGAAACCAAATGATGGAGCAACTGCTCTCTTTTGAAGATCCAAAAGATTTCGTTCAGGTTTTTGCTCAAGAAGAATGCAATGCGCTTTTCATTACAAAACCTGAAAAAGCCCACAGTCAACCCGGCACCTATTTTGCTGATAATAAACATATCAAAAAAGAAGACATTAGCCCAGAGGACGCCTTAAATGATTTATATAATAAAAATAAACTCATTGCAGATCACTTAGGAGTGCTATTAGAGAAAAAAGACTATTCAACACTTCTTACTAAAATGCCAACGGCCGTCAGCGGAATTGCAGCAGAACTGGAATGTGAGCTTCAAGTGGAAGTGGAACAAGATATCGAGGCTGAAGTAGAAGCTGAGCTTGAAGAACCTGAACAAAACGTTGAACTTGAAAATGACAATCACGCAAGCTCTTCAGGAGTTGTGTATCCTAAAAGGAAAAAAGCTTTTACCCATCCTACAGCTCAGGTCAGTCGTATTCATCCCGCCTATGACGCCAAGTTACTTGTAACTGAAAATTTCATCCCTTTTGAACGGAATCAAACCGACTCAAAATTTAAAAGGGAACCTTTTCAGCGCAATATGTTCAATATTGGAGAGGTCCATATTAACGTCACGAGTACAGGAATTAAAGATGTTGTTATCGATGATCCTTTATTTGATCCCCAATTTGATTACCAAGTACGCGGTTTTGTCTACGACATCCGCAGCGACAAAGTGGTGCGGGATAACAGCTTTGCTTCTACAGTTATCAATGATCACTACACTCGAAATTTACCGGGGTTTTCAAACACAGATTTGAATGCGTTTATCAATACCCCGGAATTTCATGGTATCATTGCCCAAATTAAGTTTCTTGATGGCAGAACATCAGGCTATACAGAAGGAGAACTGATTGCCTTAAGGCAATGGTTGATCGACTCAGGGCCTGACGTGATGAAAAAACACCTGCTTAATGAAGTTCTGATGCACCGCTATCGGGAGAAAAGCCAATTTGGAAGCAGTCAACTAGGAGCCCTATTTCGGGATATCATCTAAATAGCCTATAATGTTGACATGCAATCTCATCCCATAGAAGCCATTGTTCTACACGCTATTCCCTTTCAGGACTCACACCCGATCGCGACGCTGTTCACCCGCGAGATGGGCCTTTGCAAGGCCATTGGCTCCTACAGTCGGTTGCCTAAAAATGCTTTATTCGGAACACTCACCCCTCTCAATCACATCGAGGTCCTATTCCGTCCTTCTAAAAGCGACCTCTTCAAAATAGAGACAGCTTCAATCTTAAATGCCTATGCCCCGATCAGAAAAGACTATGACCTGCTTCAGTTCTCTTGCGGCATGTTAAACGCTTTGACTAAATTTCAATTTCCTCATAAGCCGGCGCCCATTTTATTTGAACTTTTAAAGAGCTACCTTTCTCTCATCATAGAGGCCAAGTCGCCGGAAGCCATTTTGGCAAGTTTTCAGTTAAAGCTCCTGCGCCATGAGGGACTCATTTCCGTCACTGATCAATGCAGACAATGCGGCGACACTCCAAAAGAAATCAGCATCGAGGACGGAAGAACCGTCTGCGCCCATCATACAACGCATGAAAAAAGGCTATCTGAAGAAGAAACTGTCTACTTTTATGCTCTTTCTCTTGCCACTTCTATAAAATTATTAAAAGAAATTGACATTCCCGCTACTCTTGCCCCTAAAGTCACCACTCTATTCGAGGAAATCCATGCCTCTCAATAATAAAATGGCTTGAAATCGTACCACTAAAATGATACAATTATGGTAAAGAGACATCTCGCTTACGAAGGGCCGGAATTTACGATTGAATGGTATTTTGATGCCAAAGGATATAGCCAAGCATATGAATACTTCAAAGAACAGCCAAAGGATAAACAACGAAAACTGCTTAATCTTTTTCGCTTGATGGGCGAGCAGGGAAAATTAGTGAAGGAGGGCTCATATTATGAAAAAGAAGATTAAATCAACTTATGATGAATTTATTGAAGACTGTGAGCAGAAAGCTTTACTCGAGAAAGAATATAAAGAGCTTCTATTATCTGAATTGCTAATCGCTGCTATGGAACACGATCACATCTCTGTAAGAAAACTTGCAGCTGCTGCCGGTGTATCCCCCACAGTTGTTCAAGGTTTAAAGTCCGGAGCCAAGACCAACATCACAATTGACACCTTATCGAAAATTCTAGATGCAGTAGGTTATCAGATTATTTTTACTCAAAAAACTGGATTTGAAAATCGAAAATCAGCTTAAAGATGTGTTTGTTGTGATCAGGTCGGCAGGGGAACGGTCATTGCCACTTGCGGAGAAGGCAGTTTCGCTTCAGACCGATCGCTTTGCCGTGATTGAGGAATACCCATTTTCTTTGGCATTGAAAAAGATGTTTGAAGTAGGGGCAGGGCAGCCAGAAAAGTATCTACTTGCTCTTGATGCTGATGTAGTTTTACATCCAGGAGCCTTGGAAAAAATTGTAGAAATCGCTAATCAATCACCTGACATATTTTTTCTGGATTTTTTTGTGATGGATAAGTTCAGAGGCAAGTGTTGTTCGGGCTGTCATCTGTATGTGAACAGGTATTCGGGTGATTTGCTTGAATGTTTAAGTGATAAGGGAGATGACACGCGGCCGGAAAATCATCTGGTTGTGGATTTTGCTAAAAAGAAGCATCTTGTTCATGAGAAGAGCACATTTGTCGTCGGCCTTCATGATTTTGAACAGTATTATCGAGATCTATACGCCAAATATTTTAGGCGGGCACTTAGAAGAAAACATGAAGCAGAAATGTTAATTCATATTTTGGAAGAGCGAAGAAAATACTACTCAAAAGAGGACCAGGACTTTGCTGTCGCCCTGAAAGCATTACATGACGGGATCGTTTCCAAAGCCACAGATCACCCCCTTTTTGATGCACGCCATTACCGGAAAATCGAAGAGATCCTCCCCATTTCTGAGAAGGATGCACTTTTCACTTGAAACGATTTGCAGATTGTTGATAGGATAGTTGCACCTTGCGAAGGTGGCGGAATGGTATACGCGCTAGCTTGAGGTGCTAGTGGGAGAAATCCCGTAGGGGTTCAAGTCCCCTCTTTCGCAATATGTTCTTCATACCAGTCCAAAAATTTAGGAATCCCTTCTTCAAGGGAAGTCTTAGGACTAAAATTCAATTCTTTAATACTCTCATCAATATCGGCATAAGTCGCTAAAACTTCACCAGGTTGCAAAGGCAGTAAACGACAATTCGCTTTTCTACCGATCGCGTTTTCCAGTATCTCGACAAATTTAAGCAAAGAAACAGGCTTATGATTGCCAAGATTGAAAAGTGGACTTGAACCTTTATAGTTTAAAGCCGCTATTGTTCCGGAAACAATATCATCGATGTAGGTAAAGTCCCGCTCCATATGGCCATGATTATAAAGATCAATCGTTTGACCCTCCTTAATCGCTTTTGTGAACTTAAATAAGGCCATATCCGGGCGACCCCAAGGGCCATAAACAGTAAAAAAGCGAAGGCCGACAGCACGTATGCCATACAAATGAACGTAATTTGCCGCCATCAATTCATTACATTTTTTGGTAACCCCGTAAAAGCTTGCCTGATGATCTGTTCTTTCATGAACAGAGTAGGGAAGCTTGCTGTTCAATCCATAAACGGAAGATGTCGAGGCATACGTCAAAGAAATTTGAGGATGATGACGAATAAATTCTAAGATATGCGTAAATCCTTCCACATTTGCTTTGACATAAGCAAGCGGATTGACCATAGAATAACGAATGCCAGGCTGGGCCGCTAAATGCAACACATGAGTCGGATTGAATTTAAGAATTGTATCTGACAAATGAGGGTCGCAAAGGTCCAATTCGTGGACTTCAACTCCTACATTTTTAAGATCTTCTGCACGTTTTCTTTTTAAAAGAGGGTCATAATAAGAATTAAAATTATCAAGTCCAGCGACTTTAAACCCTTGAAGATTAAGGGATTTTGCTACATGATAACCTATGAAGCCGGCAATACCGGTGATATAAATTTGCATAAATAATGGTGTTTAATTGATGGATACTACAGCTTATTGTACTGCATCCTCCTACCAAATCAAACCTCTTTTTGAACATTTAAAATCGCGTTATTCCGCCCAGCTTTACCGCGATGTCATCTCCCTTGATCTGGGAAGCAAATTCGTTTTTATTTTCCCCTACGGGGCATCTGTTTTTTGGAATGTTTCTAAAGAGTCCATTCAAGCCCTCTTGGCAGAATGGAAGGTTTTTGAAGTGGATCCCATCGAAGTCGAGATCGATGAATTCACCTACGCTCTTGGAGATACCGCCAAAGTCGTCGAAGATGAAATAACACTCCCAAACGATGATGTCGAAACCAAGCTGGCCCTCTCCCACGGTATCGCCCAATCCGTCAAGCTCAACTCATTTGAAACAGCCATCCTCAAAACATTCAATACCACCCGTTTTATCCCTGTCGACCTTGCTAAAACAGGTAAAATCCCCCTTTCCCGTCATGAAATCCGGAAAAAAATGGGAGCCATTTTCCTCGAGCGGGCCACTATTACCCTGCACGTAGACGCATTGGATCCACCGGAGTTCTTCTGGGAATATCCTGAACTCGAATCCTACTACAAAATGATCACCAATTACCTGGACCTCCACCAGCGCGAAGAAGTTCTGAACAAGCGCCTAAGTATCATGCACGAACTCTTTGAAGTTCTCGGATCTGAGCTCAACCATCAGCATTCAAGCCACCTGGAATGGACCATCATCATCTTGATCGTGATCGAAGTGGTCATCTCCATCATTAAATGGTAACCGTATGATCCTCCTCATCCGTCTCTATCAGCTCACCATCCGCCCCTTTCTCGGGCCGAATTGCAGATTTTACCCCTCCTGCTCAAGCTACGGCATCGAAGCCATTCAAAAGCACGGCACCATCCGTGGCTCCCTCCTCACAGCAAAACGCCTCTGCAAATGCCATCCCTGGCACCCCGGCGGCATCGACCCCGTTCCTTAAGCATTAACCAAAAACCAAATTAAACGCTCGTACGCAGCCTTCGGCGCGCACTAAAGGCGCAAAGACGCAAAGCCTTCGGCCATACCGAGCATGTTGGATCGCCTACCTCGATAAGATGATTAAAATCCTGCCAAAAGCATCTTCTTTATTTTTGTGCTCCGCACAAAAATAAGTGATGTCCAGAAGAAAGTCCCTTTCTTCTGGAAAATGGGGGCTCTAATTGCCGAAGGCTTTGCGCCTCTGCGCCTTTAGTGCGCGCCTTTAGGCCTGCGCACGAGCGTTTAATTTTTCTTAAAATTTAGCGGGGGGTGTCGGGGATTTTGAGGGGGGAGCCAGGTTTGAGATTGTCGTTCTTGAGGCCGTTCAGGGAGCGGATCTCTTCTATGGGGACACGGAAGCGCTTGGCGATCTTCCAAAGGGAATCGCCATCCTGAACGATGTAGAGGAGGCTCTTCTTGGCTACTTGTGGCTGGGGAGGAACGACGGCGACTTTTGGAGGAGGTTCTTTCGGAAAGGTGACGACCTTCTGAATCACTTGAGGCTTGACCGGAATAGTCTCACGGGACACAAGGGGCTCAAACGGGCGGCCGGCCATTTCTTTATACTGGTCTTGAGCGTAGGTCTTGACGGTATCGCCACGAGCGCTTCCTGAAATAATGCTGAGAAACTTAGTGGTTTGCGGATTGTTTTTTAATAGGCGCAGGATGGAAAGAACTGTCGGGTCGCTGAGACGTTTGGAGGCAAAATCAAAATCTGTTTTTAAGAAAATGGCGGCAGCTGATTCTGAGCCCTCATTGATATAGGAGAGAAGCACTTTTTGTCGATTTTCCTCTGAAATATCCAGCATCGTTTTTTGCTTTTCATGGAATGTCGATAGCAAACCCCAATTGCCTTCGATAAGCATTTGAATAAGCTCCTCTTTTTTAATGCCTTGCCCTTTAAATAGCATCTCGATAGAAGCAAACTCAGGTGTCAGATAAAAGGCATCGTAGAGGAAATCCCCTTTCTTGGACTGCTTTAAAAGCTGAAAGATCCCTTTTGGTTTAAGGGGCCATTTTTCCGTTTTTACAAAGTTTTGAATATTCTCGATTTGAGCTTTTGTCAGGTTCGGATATACGACGACTTTATTTTTTCCATCATCAAAACTGATCATCCGTTTTTGCAAATGATGGGGCCCCGAGCCAAGCGCTCGCTCCAGATCAAATTCATGAAAGGCAACAAGTATCCCAAGGGCAAGGTCCCGTTCCGTAAACCCATCCTCCACAAGTTTTGGCTGGGTGAGCAAGGGAATCAACTGCTCATAGGATTTTGCTTTATAGCGACGCAAAAGGTCTGCATTGGAAGGGCTTGCTGCAAGAGGACCAAGGGCGTCTTTTTGAATAGGTGGCTTTTGTTCAATGTAAGGGGTCATAGGCCGATCGTAAAAAGCCCAGAAAATGAAAAATGCGATCAAGATAATATTCATGGCACCGCTTAAGAAAAGCGAAATGCTCAAAAAGCGAATCTGATTGAGATGCTCTTTAGAGGCCATATATTCTTCAAGTGGTTAAGCGTTGTTTCAGTTTGATGATCTCATCGGATAGTTCCACGGGCAACTTTTTTCCAAATATTTTAAAATACGTTTCAAGTCTCATCGATTCTTCAAGCCAATCATTCTTATCTATTTTGAAAAGAGCTTGAAGCGCATCTTTAGAGATGTTAAGCTCTGAAAGATCTAAATCTGATTCAAGTGGGAGATTGCCAATTGGAGATTTTTTGCAATCAACGGTGCCCGTCACACGATCAAAAATCCACTTTAATACACGTGCATTCTCTCCAAAACCAGGCCATAGCCAGTTTCCATCCTCAGACTTTCTGAACCAGTTTACATAAAAGATACGCGGCAGTTTGCGCCCCTCTTTTTTGCCCAAATTAAGCCAATGAGCAAAATAGTCACCCATGTTATAGCCACAGAAAGGAAGCATAGCAAAAGGGTCATGCCTTAGCACCCCGACCTTACCGGCTGCAGCAGCTGTCATCTCAGAGCTCATGCCGGCTCCATAAAACACGCCATGCTGCCAATCAAATGACTCGACAACAAGTGGAGTTGTAGTGGAACGTCTGCCGCCAAATAGAATGGCAGAAATGGGCACGCCATGCATGCTTTCCCAGTTTGGATCAATGGCCGGACATTGACTTGCAGGCGCCGTAAACCGGGAGTTGGGATGTGCGGATTTTTCTTTGCATTCCGGAGTCCAGGGATTGCCACGCCAGTCGGTCAAATGCGCTGGTGGCTCATCCGTCATTCCCTCCCAATAAACATCCCCGTCATCCGTTAAGGCGACATTTGTGAATATAGTATTTTTGGCAATAGAGGCCATGGCACTTGGATTTGTCTTCCAGGAGGTTCCTGGAGCGACTCCGAAAAATCCGGCTTCCGGATTGATCGCATAAAGCCTTCCATCCTCTCCAAATT
>CAZOAX010000029.1:0-11901 GCA_964577735.1 uncultured bacterium | reverse complement strand
GGCCCCCGGAGAATCTTCAGATCGGAAGTAAGGAGGCTCCTTGTATCCCTCTCCAGAAAGACCAAGCATAGGGAATAATTCATGGATATAAGCATCATCCACTTTGATGTAGCCAAATCCATCGGATTTAATGACCAATTGCCCTTCCTGAGGGAGATTATCCCGAGCATATTGCACGACATCTTCCCAAGTTCTGGTAGCAGCCGGCGTTTCCAGCACAGCCGACTCAGCTGAGAACCCAGGATTTGGAATATTAAAAGAAAGAAGAGCAAAGGAAATTGCAAATAATTTAAGATAATTCATGCATCCTCCCATGTAGTTGGTATAGATGCATTATATTATAATCAATGTGCTATTTTCTTTTGCAAGGGATCTTTATTCTGATGGACTGGCTTTTTATCTATGTGATTAGCCCCATGAGACTTATGCTCTTGCGTAAATTTCTGTTTTAAACTTTTCATGGCCTGCGATTTCTCTTCAACTGCTTGCATATTGCCTGACAAAAGTAAAAACGAGAGAACAAATAATGATAGATATTTCATTACCCCTCCACCCTATAAATGTTATTATAACACAAAAGACTATATGTTTTTAATTAGAAAATTGATTACTTGACAGGAGCAGAGATACGAAAAATGACCCATACTTCCGAAGAGGATTTTTTTACTGGGGACTTTTTGAAATGAGGTGGAGTTACTAGGCAGAACGATAAGATCGGCATGGCTGCCAACATTGATAAATGCGACATTTTTTGTCATGAGGTCTTGTTCAAGCTGATGAAGATACGGCGAATTTCTCCGCATTTCTTTTGCACATTTTCCAAGGCCAAGATACGCAAGAATCGTCCCCTGCAAAGGAGATCCCAATGTAATGATTTTTTCTATGTGGTCAGTATGCGAACAGTTGGCTGCGTAGCGGGCACTAATAATGCCTCCCATCGAATGCCCTACAATGGTCAGTTTTCTGCCCGGGTAATGGCGTTGGATTTCCTCCACCTTTTGCTTCATCTTTTCTGCAAAATCATCAATTGAAGCGAGTGGATGCCCATAGTCCATGGTAAAGACGGCCGCACGCTTTCCCAAATGATATTTTAGATAAAGCAATTGACCGGAAGTGGCTAAGTATCCGCCACTTAAAAGAATGGGATCGCCTTTTTGATCAAACGGCTCTACTTTTTTGCCAAAAAGAGCCTGAAAAAGCATGGCTCCCATGATAAATGGAACTGCCAAGATCTCTCTTGCAATGCCGACAACCCAATCTTGCATCAAATGGTCAAGATGACGTTTTTTAATGTGCGATGGATCAGCTCTGCTCTTTTATGGGCGACATTTTCCATGGGAACTTTTTCTTTTTCACGCCGAAGCAAGTGCGCTCTTCGGCAACTGAAGAATAGAGCATTCAATTCTGTTAAAGTAATCCCTGATATCCAGCCCATTTCAAGGCCAAATTTCATCAACGCAATTTCATTTAGCGCTTCCACAGTTTCAATTTGATAGGAGTACATCAATAGTGCATAGGCTCGTGCGACCTTATCTTTAACTTCGCCACTATCATGAGCCTTTATTTTTTCACGGGCGGCAGCCTCTTCAGCCAGGATCTTCATAGCAAAAGCACGCAAGGAAGCTACAATCGATTCTTCGTTGACCCCAAGTGAATACTGATTCCTGACCACGATCAAATCCCCAACAAGCTCATCAGGACGCCCGAGCAAGCCTGTTATTTCAATTGATTCGTCTTTCAATCTCTCTTGGACCTCTTTCCATGTTCCTCCATGGAGAAGACCTGAAATCTGCAGAAAAAGAGAAAGAACCATCCCAGTCCCGCAAGTATAGGGGCTCGATGTCAAAAAACCAAAACGGGGAGAAAACGCAAAAGAAAATGTTTTACTAAGCTGGTTTTCCAAAGCCCCAAGCTTGGCGAGGCCCTTTTCAAGCTTCCCTTGAATATCAATGAAGTGAAAGTGCAAGTGGTCTTCCACATTGACGGTTAAGATGGAGTCGCCTTTCTTGTCAAAAATAAAGGCTTCCCCATGCGCCGCTTGAATAAAACCTTCATCTGTCAAACAGTGCTCATTAAAAAATTCTCGATCCAGGGGAGTACAATCTTCACTCTTCAGCAACCTAGGTTGATCAAATCCTTTCAACTGCCCCATTTGCTTTGCAATCAGCGATACCAGCTGCTTTCTTCTATCAGGAGGTAGTTTCACAGGAAAATTATAATTTTCAATATTCCGATTGATCAAAATGGTAGAAGCCAGCCAAACCGAATTGGGATTTTCATTCCAGGGAGAAAGGTCATCGATGAATAAGGGGCCGATTTCACTATTTGTTGCCATTTTTCTCCGAATCTTCAGTCAGTTCTTTAATTTGATCCCGAAGCAAGGCCGCCTGTTCGTAGTCTTCCCTTTGAAGGGTCTCTGTTAGGGCTTCGTTTAAAGCAAGCAAACGGGTTGCTGGATTGATCTCAACTGATTCTCCGGGTGATTTGCCGATATGGATCGGAGAACTTTTCTTCGTAAGAGAAATACGTGGAGGAAGTTTTTTTGCTGATTGAAGCTCTGAAAAAATAATATCTTCAAAGACATCATAACAGGTTTTACAACCAAGCGAAGCACCCATTCTGACTGCATCAAGGGTTGTTCCACATCCACCGCATGCAATCCCGGCACCGCTCTCTGTTAACATATGAGGAGCAATGTTAGACGCACCAAAAAGACGCCGTTGCAAAACAGGGCAGTCCTGGCACATAACAGTATGTGTAATTGTTTCTCCAACTACAAGGGTATAGCGAACAGCAACCGGCTTTCTGCACTCTCCGCATTCAAGCGGTCGGTCAGCACTTGAATTTGTAAAATCAAAATTTTCATTCATAATCATTTTTATACCCCTTTTTCCCGCTTTTGCACAAGGATTCAAAAATATGCTATAATTGAAATAGCTCATGTTACGCAAATGAAGGCTAGATGAGTGAACTGAGAGATTTTGAATTGTAGCTACGCAAAAAAGCGCAGCAATATTGATAAATATTGCGAGCATTTTTTGCGTAGCTACAATTCAAAAGATCCATTCAGTCGCTAGCCTTCTTGCGTAAGGTGAGTGAAATAAGTGAGGTGACTATGGATGGACCTGCGATCGCACTTTTTGGAGAAGCAGAAAAAGGCTCTTTTAATGAAGGGTTGATCTGCCATGAAGTCGCAGAGTTACTAGACTGCTTCGGACATCCTCCAGCTGACAGTTCAGGTCTCTATTACGGCATACAAGCTCTTCTATATCACTATCAATTGATTTTCTTTCGTGTAGAACAAGAGGGTTTTAGCAAAAAAGACTATTACAATGGGATCAAAATTCTGACAGAAAGCAAGATCACTGACTCCATTCATGCCATTTGCACGCCCGGCGTTGGCGACCACACCATTATCAATGCCTTTGCCCCTTTATGCGATATTTTGATCATGAATGAGGCCGATCTTTACGATTACCTTTCTTCAAGAAGGGAGATCGATCTTTAGATTAATGGAAATCCCACTCACAGTTAGATTAGGATGTCTTGGATCCTGGGCACTAACAGGTTCAATGCAGACAAATGAAGCATTTTCGGGATGATAGATCTGAAAACTATTTTCTTCAGAAACGCATTCATATTCAGTTTTCAAAGTGTATTCTTCTGTCTCAAGCCGGATAATTCCTTTGTCAGGATCCGGGGAGGGATGAAAATTTGCATCTATAGCCTCCTCACTTGGGAACTGCATGATCAATTCCTGATGCTTGATCTTCGCCGTCACTACCCCTTTTCCATTGGGCAACCGATAGAAATAATGAATTCCCACAACTGAGTCTGTGTCACTGACAACTGATAATTTTATATTTAAACCATACGCACCAAGATCAACATCCATGGTCATTTGAAAATTTTGTCCCTCTATAGTGGATAAAGGAACCTCACACCATGTGTCTTTACCAGAAAGTCGCGCCTTAAAGCCATTTTCCGTCTTTTCATATTTCCATGGGACATAGCGCGCAACGCCGTGAGAAAAAATATCGGCAATCCCGTGTGCCCTGCAATAAGCACTTTGAGGAAACTCTTTATCGATTTTAGGGAGCAATTCAGGCTTTCTTCTATGAAAGTGGGGACCGATCAAAGGCCCGAGACCGGCACTCCTTTCATCAAATCCTTTTTTTGTGGATTGATCAATGACCTCTATATCGCCTCTTTTATAGCTGATCAAGTTCATTCCCTGTTCTGGAAGAAAAGTTGCCTGTGTGACAACTTTATCTTCAGAAATATGTGTTAGAATCAACGTTTCCATCTTAACCTTTCCGATACAATATAATGCCCAGCCCATGCTCCGTAGATAAAAAGCATCAATACGATCAAGGCATAGATCAGTTTTTTTAATGGGAAAAACTTCTCTAAAGTGGCTTGGGAGGGATCGTAAGGGGAATACCAGACCTTAGGCCTGCTAATATTGATTTCTTTAATCGCTAATTCTGCCGCAAACGGTGTCCGGTAAAGTCCCCCTTGAAAAACCTCATTCTGTTCAAATCTCTTTCCATTGACCGTGTAATCAAAGTGCGCAACTGGCCGCCATCTTTCATCATGAACAGCAACCGTCGTCCATGTTAAAGCATTAGGAGAAATCTGACTCGTATAAGACTGGTAACGCCAAATTTGCATCGCGAGCGGAAAGAAAAAAATTGACCACAACACAATCCCTGCAATTAGTATTCCTGATCGAATTGTCACTTTTCCCAATCTACTTAAAAATTAATCTAATGACCCTCTCACAAGCCTTTCAAATGACTCAGGTGCCGGAGAAAGGAAGGCTAGTTTCTTCTTGCTGATCGGATGGATAAATTCCAAGCGATGGGCATGGAGGGCAAGTCGTTTGATCGGGTCGCTTACTGCGCCATACTTCCGATCTCCCACCACCGGGTGACCAGCCTCCTGGCACTGTACACGGATTTGATTTTTTCGGCCAGTTTCAAGAGTTAATTTTAATCTTGAGTGTCGTCTTGAAACAGATTCAACTAAATAGTGTGTAATGGCAATCTGCCCTTTTTGGCTATCATTTGTGACATACACCTTATAATTCGGCATTTCATATAAATAAGATGTCCAGGTTCCTTCAGCTGTATCCAAATGCCCTTCTACAATCGCCATATATTGCCGGATCAGGTCATGTTTTGCAAAAAGTTCTTTCATTGCTTCTTTACCCCGATCGCTGCAAGCGAACATCATGACACCTGATGTTTCCTGATCCAGCCTATGGACAACATGTACCGTTCGATTGCGAAATTCTCTTTTTAAGACAGCGTGGGCTGTGTCTTTATCCTGAAAATCGGTCGCTACGCTCAATAAACCGGCAGGCTTTTCGATAACCAAGATGTCAGAATCTTCATAAAGAAGCCGAACGCCACTTTCTAAGTAGCGGACTTTAACCCCAAGTGTGATCGTTTGCCCGGGCTCAAGAACGATGTCCATTTTCCTGGCTATCATCCCGTCGATAAGGATTCTTCCTTCACTCACCCACTGTTTCAGGGTCGTTTTTGAACTTTGTGGGGAGAACTTTGTTAAAGCTTCAATTAACTGTTCTGACTGTGTTGTTTGATATTTCATCTTGGATCAAATTCGGTTAAAATGTATAATGATGGTCTAAATTGTAACATTTCAAGCACTTGAGGAACAATGGCTAAAGAACCTGCAGACAAAAAAGTAAAAAAAGTTAAGCGTCCTACTCCTCTTAAAAGAGACGAGCAAAGCCTAAAGCGCAACTTGCGCAACCGCAACCTTAAATCAAGAGTGAGCACTGCTATCCGTTCTTACGATGAATCCATCAAGACTGGAAATGCAGAAGAAAGCGCAGTTAAGCTAAACGCAGCTTATAGCCTCCTCGACAAAGCTGCTCAAAAAGGCGTATTCAAACAAAATAAAAGCGATCGTACAAAAGCAAGACTTGCTGCTCGCGCGATTACTGCTTAAAGTTTTATCCAGTCTCTGATACATTCAGCTAAGTAAGCCATTCCTGTTGCTTGACAGGAATCGCTTCTTATTGCCCAAATATTTAATCCATTAATAAAGAATTAGTTATGCTATATTTCCTACTTCTTCTTTTTCCTTTTTTTCTTACAGCTGAGCTTCCGAAACCCGATGCAACGATTTTTATTCCCATGCGCGACGGGTCCAAGCTTGCAACGGACTTCTATTTTCCATGTAAAGAAACACAAAAGTTGCCCTGTCTACTTGTCCGCAGCCCTGCCGGAAGAAATAACCCCTATGCATTGATGTTTGTCCCTCTTTTAAAAGAAGGTTATACCATTGCCATCCAGGAAACTAGAAGCGTTAAAGACCCAGAAGGAAAAACACTTCCTTATTCAAGCGATGGCTGGGGAGAGGAACAAGACGGCTATGACACACTGCACTATTTGGAAAAATCTCCTTACACGAATGGAAAAATAGGGACTATTGGCGCCTCTGCCATGGGAATCACGCAGCTTTTAATGGCTCCGACCAATCCCCCAGGACTTCAAGCGCAGTATATCTCCTTTGCAACATCTGATCTTTATAACCAAGCGATGTATGAAGGGGGCGAACTATGCAAAGACCAAGTCGAAAAATGGCTCGCCCTTTACGCTAATCATCCAGACGTCTACCGCACCATCTACACTCAACCCCAATACAGTCCCTACTGGGATAGCTACAACGTGCTGACCCAGTGCAGCAACTGCAAAACGCCTGCTATGCACGTTGGAGGCTGGTACGATGTATTCCTAAGAGGGACATTAACAGCTTACACTGCCCTTCAGAATGACGGCGGAGAAGGTGCTAAAGGAAAACAAAAACTTGTAATTGGCCCTTGGTCACATCTCTGGCCCTATATTCGCACACTTGGAGAATATGAATACCCGCAAGCAGCTCTGCAGCCAACATTTAATTTCTCTCCTGAAAAATGGTTTGCATCGCATTTAAAAGGGGAGCCTCTTGATCTTCCTAACGTTGTCTACTATGTCATGGGCCCGTTTGATGGAGAAGCTTCATCTGGAAATGTATGGAAATCTGCAGATCAGTGGCCAATCCCGCACAAGAAAAAGGCTCTATACCTTAGTCAGGAAAAAGCTCTTGTGGGTGAAAATCCAAGCAAAGACGATCTATCCTTTAATTATGATCCTGAAAATCCAATCCCGACGACAGGTGGCAGAAACCTGTTCCTTCCGGCCGGCCCCATTGATCAAAGAGCGATTGAATCAAGATCTGACGTACTTGTATTTACAACAGACCCTCTTACTGAAGACCTTGAGATCACAGGCCAAATCCAAGCGTTCTTACACGCTGCAACCGATGCAGAAGATACGGCCTTCTCAGTACGTTTAACAGATGTTTACCCTGACGGCAAGAGCTTACTTGTTGCAGATGGGATCACGCGCCTTAGCCACGTCATTCCTGCCACTGCTGCAAAAAATGAACCTCAAGAAGTTGCTGTCGACTTGGCCTCTACAAGCCTTGTTTTTGCAAAAGGACACCGGATCCGAGTTATCATTTCCAGCTCTAACTACCCACGCTTTGAAAAGAACTTCAATTCTTTTAAACGTGCACATGAAAATCCTGAACACATCATTGCCAAAAATACAATTTTTACAGGGTCCGATACACCCTCTCGCATCGTCCTACCTGTGTCACTGAACAAATGAATGATTTATTGCCCGAAGAAATTGCCAAACGCCGCACTTTTGCCATCATCAGCCACCCCGATGCTGGAAAAACAACACTGACTGAAAAATTACTCCTTTATTCAGGAATGATCCACACTGCTGGAATGGTCCGAGCAAAAAAAGGTAGAAAGGCCGCCACATCTGACTGGATGGCGATGGAGCAAGAGCGGGGAATTTCGATCACCTCCTCTGCGATGCAGTTCCCCTACAAAAATGCGATGATCAACGTCTTGGATACTCCTGGGCACCAAGACTTTTCTGAAGACACCTACCGCACGCTTACAGCTGCCGACTGCGCCATCATGGTGATCGATGCCGCCAAAGGGGTTGAAAAGCAAACACGCAAATTATTCGAAGTTTGCCGTCTGCGCAAAATTCCGGTGATGACCCTCATCAACAAATACGACCTTCCAGCGCAAAATCCACTAGATCTCATGAACGAAGTGGAAGAGGTTTTAAGCATCAAATCCTCTGCATGGAACTGGCCAACAGGATCTGCTAAGGAATTTTTAGGGGTTATTGACAGGCAGTCAAACGAACTTGAGTTATTTTCAAAAGCAGCCCCAGGCGGATCCATGCGTGCCGGCATTCAGACGATTCCATGGAACAGTGAAGAGGCAAAAGCATCTCTTGGCGAGGCCAAATGGAATGAATTGCAAGAAGAACTCAATCTTCTTGAGATCGCGGGCAACCCCTTTGATAAAGAAGCATTTTTAAATGGCGAGCTCACTCCGGTATTCTTTGCATCTGCATTGACCAATTACGGAATTGAACCATTTCTTGACGCCTTTATCAATCTTGCTCCCTGCCCCCATGAACGGGCGGCTGACGCGATAAAAGGAGAGGAAATTACGATCGATCCAGTCACAAGCCCTTTTAGCGCCTATGTCTTCAAAATCCAAGCTAATATGGATAAGCGGCATCGCGACAGTATGGCCTTTTTAAGGATCTGCTCCGGCGTCTTTACACGTGACATGTCCGTCAAACATCAAAGACTTGGCAAGGAAATCCGTCTTTCCCGTCCCCACGGCATGGTTGCAGGCGAAAGAACAACATTGGATCAAGCCTATCCAGGTGACATCATCGGTGTCATTAATCCTGGTGTTTTTGCTGTCGGCGACACCATTTCACAAAATGGTGGCTTCAACTTTAAGCCTCTACCCTACTTCCAGCCTGAGATCTTTGCCCGCGTTACGCCAAAAGACATCGGTAAACGGAAAGCCTTCGATAAAGGCGTACTTCAACTCACCTCTGAAGGAGCCATCCAGCTCTTGATCCCATTTGATGATATGGCAGACCCCCTCTTTGCTGCCGTGGGTCAGTTGCAATTTGAAGTGATGCAATACCGTCTTCAAGACGAATACGGCGTAGAAACGAGACTCAGCCCTCAATCCTATCAGGCAAGCGCATGGCTTATCGGAGACGTCGCAACATTTAAAAAACCTTCCAATGCCATCATGGTTTGGGATGCCAAGAAACGTCCGATGGTAATCTTTGAAGAGCCTTGGGAAAAGCGCTACGCCGCAGAGCAAAACCCTGATCACCAATTGGTTGACATCTTGTAGTCAGATCAGCTATGCTATTGTCCAAATTCCTTTGGATGGGTGTCCGAGTGGCTTAAGGAGCACGCCTGGAAAGCGTGTGTACGTGAAAACGTACCGTGGGTTCGAATCCCACCCCATCCAATTTTCTTCCCCCACATTAAGTTTAAAATAAGATTTCAGGACTATTTATCTAAATAGGTGTATGCTTGTAGCTATAACAAGGAACATCACATGCACTCATTTAACAAAAAATTTTTGACACTTTTCATTAGCATGCAATTGCTGGCTGTCCAAGCCTTCGCAATCACAACCACTCATGTCGCCTACTGTGATGCCATGACAGGCAAGGGCTTAGCTGAAAATATCCAATTAGAGCTCGAAGTGATCCAAAAAAGAGCCGAGGAAGAACATAAATTTTTTGAATTCATCAGCATGACTACTGAAGACTGCTTCATCTATGTCCTTTATAATCTTTCTGATCGAAATGAAGAGGTTAATCCATTTATCACTAAAGTTGCCTATGCATCTGCATGGTCATACTCGGGATTGCATGAAGAATTTCAAGAAAAAATTACATCTTTACAGACCTCTGCTTTAGATGAAAATAAAACCATTCATTTTCTGGATATTCAAAACACTTTGAATGGAAATGGCTACATAATCTACGAAATTTCTAGGTAAACCAGAAAGTCGTCAGGATAATCGAATAGGCCATGGTCATGATCCCAAAAGCAAAAGCAATGGATTTTGGGATCTGGTCCATCCGATTTTTGATGAGCATGGGAAGGCAATAAAATAGCAGAAAGATGAATTGATAAACCGTTTGAAAAAAGAGAATATTCCAAAATTTCGTGGGATAGAACAAGCCTAAGATAGAACAAAAAATGATTGCGAGCCACGCACTGCTAAGTAACGACGGCATCCCATTCTTATCACTCACCTGCCCGTGTTTATCCTTCCCAAATATGAGCCCGTAGCAGACCGGCGTCAGAAAAATAATATTAAATAAATAGGCCGCTCTAAGAAGAATAATTGGATCTTTCATAACCCTTCCCATCGTTTCTGGCAGATTGACACTAAAAAGGATAAATGTCAAAACGATGTCCTTCAGCCCCTTAACGAAGAATAACAAATTCCTTAGCAACTCATGCTACGCATGAAGTTGTTGTAGCTAAAAGATAAAAAAACGCAGAGGCGGAGAGACGGAGAGAAGGAGAAAGAATCATCCAAAAAAACAAGAGTATAGCAATCCTCTCTGCGACTCACCGTCTCTGCGTTTTTCCTTTCCATAATCCTGAAATGATTCGTAAGATGAGTTAGTAAAAAATAGACAAGATCCTGTCTATTTCATAATTTGTTATTTCGAAGGGAAGTTTTGGATGAGGTTGGTCAGTTTAGCTTTTAGTTGAGAAGCTTCTTCTGATTCAATCCCGTATTGATCGCTATAGAGGGCTTGCAGCCATTCCTCAGATAAATATTGCGGACTGTGAACTTCCAGGATCGTGCAATAATTCATAGCGTCAAGATCATTTTTAGAAACATCCAGTCGATAAAAATGCACTGCTGCAGTTGTTTCATCCTTTTCATCCATCCACTCCATTAGATTTGAACTGAGATCAACAGAACCAAAGTAAACAGGATTCTTATGGATCGTCCAACCATCTTCACGTAATGCAATTCCAATCGATTTGCCTGCGACTATTTCACGATGAACATGTTGTAACTCAGAGTTCATGGGATCTGAAAAATTGACAACGGCAAGTGTCCGCATGATTTTTTTTCCATTATCAAGCGAATATAAGTTCGCTATGCGGCTATCGGAGGCAATATCCAATGGGTCCACACCATAACTACCAAAAAAATACTCGATCCGATCACTATTTAATTTCGGCTTAAGGAGTTCTACAACGTTTTGATTGAATTCAGGAGCGGCTATTGCACTTCCAAAGACTAATAGGGCAAATATAATTGTTCTATTCAACATGATCGATCATTTTTCCAAGTTTAAAAGTTGAGGCGATCCAGCTGATGGTGAAGCCGATGGCGATGACACTGGATGCAAAGGCACTTGCTATGACTCCGCCGGTGACTGTGAGAAGCGTTAAGCTTAATAGGGAGGATGTACCACGCCCGAGACGTGCGGAAATACCGTCTACAACAAGCTTACCGTTCATACGTAGGGTTTCAGGTGTATGAACAAATGCGAGCTCTTTTGAAGCATCAAAGAATGAGTATTTCATCCCACGACATAAGGTATATTGCAATGCACCTAAGAAGACAACTGTTGCAAGCCACTCCTCTACAGTCCACCCCAGAAGACCTTGCGATTTGATGCTAACAAAAAAGAGGGTCTCGGTGATGAGCAGACATACAGGTGTCACCAATGCTGCCACGACCCATTTGTAATTTTGCAAGACATAAGGCGCTATTAAAAGGCTGCTCAAAAATGTCAATATTCCACTCCACATGGAAAGCGTACCCATAAAATTGCAATAGTCGGAAGGATTTGTGTAAAGCATCTTCACCATCCCGAGGAATATCACTTCACCAAGCGAATAGGCAAAATAATCGGCAACCACAATCCAAGACAGAAGTCTTAATTGCGGACTCTTTAAGCAGGCTAAGACCTTTCCATGTGTCAGGGGCTCTTC
>CAZOAX010000028.1:0-11917 GCA_964577735.1 uncultured bacterium | reverse complement strand
CAGAATACGATGTCGGTGCTGGTTACGACATCGTTTCGTATGACGATATTGGATCCGAACCCTGTACCAAGCGAGAACCGAGATTAAGGATACTTGGGAAAGACTTGAAACAGCGTTTTCTTTGCTGCACAGGGCGGCTGTTTGATTGTTTGTATTTTGCGTTTCTCGAACAAATGACACATGTGTGCCATGGCGCAGCCGTGCCAAAGTTGATCAATCAAATAAAATATGTAAAAGTACTCTCTTATGCAAAAGACGCATCAAGATAGAAAATGGTTGGCGATTGCAGTGAGTTCGGTCTTCGTGATTGCAGTGATCTTGGTTCAAATTATTTTCTTTCAAGGTGATTACATTTGGTGGATTTCATATCAACCACTCTCTCCTTTGTCCTGGGATCAGATAGGCACTGTTACATTCCGCACGTTGGGCGCACTACTTTATGGAACCGGATTTTATCTAGCGCTATACAGAGGGATGAAAGTCCTGGGCTTTACTTTTGCAGATTATAAATATGTCAAAGTCTTCGTTTGGCTTTCATTGATGGTGATTGTGGATTGGATACAGCGTTTTATGGTTTATGGGTTCAACGAACTCTGGTCTCTATACTGGAACGTCATTCGATTAATAGTTTTCCTCTTTCCTTCCTACTGCATTATTATTTTGGGATTCCTGGCATTCTTCTTGGTTAGGAGAGCTTTGAAAAGAAAGATTTAACCGTGCAACAAATCATCTATGAAGAAAAAGAACCGCAAACCAGACATGATTATCAAGACGGGCAAAGCGAAATACATCTCTATTCGCACTATGAGGAAGACCCAGAAAAGGCGCGTCAGGCGAAAGAAGAGTTCGACAGAGGACTCCGGTACATAGCCAAGCAGGGCGGTTGGCTAGATGTGTTGGAAGAACGAGATGCATCATTGATGCGCCTCATGTGTCTTTTTAAAGAGATTGAAGAAAGACATGCGAAGATGTCTGATGAGGAAAAACGCCAGAACGCACTGGGTATGTGGAGTAATGGAAAATACATCCATTATTGAGTTCAGATTTTTGCCCCTTCTGTCACCAACCATTTGTGCAGGAATTCCGTAGCAATCACATCATCCTCGTTGTAATCAATGATGTCCTGCAAGATAGTTCTATCTCCTGTTTCCAGCCATTTCTCATACCAGAAGATGCTCTGCGCGCCGCCAGCCTTCTGATGTCGCCATTTAAAGTTCAGGAATGAAGATTTGGCAATGTCTTTGATGGAATAAAAGTATAACGGGAAGATCACAGAATCTTGCACAACCTTTGCAAGATCAACGAGATTCGCCATGAAGGTATCTAGTTTCGCAGAACCGCCATACTGCTCTGCCAGCTTTGTGCAGCGCACCCGTTCGTAGATGTGATAGTGGTACACCTTGTAGCTTGGGAAATTCAGTGTCTCCAACCATGCGATGAACTGATCCCACATTGTCCTGTCATCTTCAGGCTTTTCTGCAACGAAGTAATGAAAGTAGGGTTCCTTCTCGCCGTCACCGGCAATCCAAAAGCCAAACAGATATTCAATGTTCAACAAAGGATCACCCTCGATGTCGAAGTAGATACGCACGGGCGCATCGGGAATGTCGGGACGCATGAGCCAACGTAATTCCTTTTTAACGAGTGCCTGGGCTTGCTGACAGGCTCGATCGAGCGTTTCGGGACTCGCGTAGGCAATCTTCGGCAGCTTGGTGAAATCCATCTTCGCTGCATCGTGAATGGTATTGATGCCATGAACACGCAGCGCATCACATGAGCGCGATTGCAGCTTGTAGATCAGAGCGATGTCCTCTGCTTCTTCCGCCTCGCGCAAACATTCGTCATACCAAGGACTGTCCTTGCAACTGCTACAGAATTTGAGAGGCGGCTTCTCGCCTTTCATCACGCGGATGATCTCATCGCGTTTCGTTAGCGTCTTCTCTCTATGTTCCGGTTTAATGACGAATTCCAATCGTTCACGCTCGGCATTGATTACGGCAACTTCTTCGGGAAACACACCCTGCAATTGTTCGAGAATAAATCCGTATAGGCAGAGCTGCATCCAGTGTTCCCGTTTAATCTCCTTGCTGTTTTTGATCTCGACAGGCGCGTAGAACCAATCGCCAAACTTCGATTTACCTGGACGCTTTTCTAAAAGATCGGGACGACCGCGATCTAAAATCCCACTGGCTTCATGCTCAATCACCCCCTGATAGATAAGCGGCGTACCTTCCTGCATCAGTTTGAGAGTGAGTGATAATGCTTCTTCATCGGAGAGATCTTTGCCGACTTCTTGCATTGTAAGGTCATCAATAACTCGCGCTTCATGCAAAACGCCCTGTTCGATCAGTTTGAGTGCCAGTTCCGGCATCTCTTGCTTCCGTGATTGATCAGTAAAAAGATCATGCCAAATCCAATGCGGACAAATGGCATGTTTGAAAAAATGCGACGGCGTGAAGGTGAGGGGAGCCGTAGACATTGGGAGGCATAATACCAATTAAAAACCGAGCAAGATATCGCATTTCAAACTCTGTCATTATGGACTCCTCCTAGACTATTAGACCTGCTTCTGCTGAAATAGGGCGGATGCCTACCTTCGACGAATCTACGGTCTGTACACCTGCTCCTGTTGATCCAAATGGATTTAATCCAAACTGCAAATTGCCTTTTGGATTGAAAACAGAGCATATAAAAGCAGCCATGGAGGAGTTTGTTGATTTTTTAGGTTTCATCAACACACAACTTCACGGGCGTGAAATCCCTAGGTTTGAAAACTTCCTGATGCCAGCAAATTTTAGCAGCATGGTTGGAGAATTTATGCACATAGGAATTGAGAAGCATTGCCCGACACTGGTCAAAAATAGATATCACAATGGTCATCCTGATTTGATACCAAAGGGCAAATTCCCTAAAGATTCCATACAGCATGGTCTAGAGGGAATTGAGATAAAAGCTTCTCGGTATTCAAAGGCTTGGCAGGGACATAATGCAGAAGAGTGTTGGTTGATGGTTTTTGTTTTTGATAGCAACCGTCCAGCAGATAAGGAAAAAAATGTTGATCTGACACCCTTTAAATTTGTTGCTGTGTATGGCGCACAATTGGCAAAAGAAGATTGGAAATTTGCAGGAAGATCAGAAACAAGCAGAAGGACGATAACCGCAAGCGTTGTTGGTTCTGGGTATGAAAAAATGGTTGCCAACTGGATTTACAAAGACCCTCTGGTTAAGGTTTAAATAACCGTCGTTGCTGCGGGAAGCCTTGCACATGTACAGAAGCCAATCCATTAATGTTTTTTTCTGCTGCATTGTAGTAATCCGCATAACGCTCAACACCAATACATTGAAGTCCCATAGCTTCTGCTGCAGCAACAGTAGAGCCTGAACCCATGAATGGGTCTGCGATAATACCTCCGCCCAAAGGCAAAACTGCGTGAACAAGCTGACGCATAAAAGACTGTGGTTTTAAACTAGGATGATCAGCGATCAGTCTTTCTTTTTTAGGAGTGCGTTCATTTTCGATTACATCGAAGAATTGAGAACCATCCGGTCGGCGGCGAAGTCCTCCAGTGCCATACTCTTTTAAGCAATCACTGACTTTCATATTCGCTGGCATGGGTTTTCTAAACATTCCCCACGGTTCAAAACATCCTCGCGGCATTGAGCAAACATCGGGGAATTCTTCTTCTGCATTCTTTGGTCTATCTCCTCCACGAAAAGTCATAACTAGGCGAATCACCTCTCCTCTGAATTCCAGTCCGCCATCTACCAATGCTTGATAAAGTAATTGAGAAACAAAAGTATTAGTTGCAATAAAAACATGCGCACCTGGTCTTAATGCTCTTAAAGCAAGAGTTGCCCAGTCTTTAAAAAAGATCGAGATAGCAAGTCGCTCCTTCTTATTAAGTGCCGTAAATCTGGGTAAAGGAGATCGAGTATGTCCATCAAATGATGGTGGCAATCTCCAAATTCCCCCCTTTCCACTGATCATTTTCTCTAGCTGTTCAACCTCATATTCTTTCACTCCGTACGGAGGGTCGGTAACAATTCCATGTAAAGAATTTTCAGGGATATGAGCAAGCCAATCAAAACAATCAGCATGTACAACCATGCTTCGTCCGATTCTTTTTGAATGATGTGCAGTGCCAACATCAAAAATATCAAGTGCGTCGAATGGCTTGGCTACCGGCAATCGTGTTTCCTTTGTTGGTGCAGCAATTGGATTCATCGGTGGGAATTATACATGGTTAACTCCGCACGCCCCACGCAAAATATGTGATTCTCGTAACAAAGTAGCGTTTTTCACATCCCATTCACATAAAAAGACGTTCTATGTGCTCATAGAACAATCTGATAGATCGGTATAATGATCAAGATGGAAACTCATCGCAGAACCGGCAGACAAAGTGGTCGCCCTTCCAGTGCTACACCAGAGAAGTTGGCAGTACTTATCGCTGCTATGGAACATGGCTTTAGTTTAATTGAGTCACTCCAGCAATCTGCACTATCGGATGATGCCTACCGGCGACTGCTTAAAAAAAGCCCGAAGTTCCATCAGCAAATCACAGCTGCCAAGATGAAATTAGTAATGCTTGCTCGCTCAAGTGTTGCCCGTTCAATCAATGAAGGGGATATGGCTACTGTGCGTTGGTATCTCGAGCGCAAATGCCCAGAGGAATTCAGTATGAGGGTTGTTAAGGATAAATCAGAAAATCCACTACCAGAAGGCACAGTGATTGTGTTGCCCGGTAGTCACCCCCATCCGCGAATTATCCCCGAAGAAAAGGATTAGATCTACATTCTCGCTATGTCCAACACAGCCGGAATGCTACTTCCAATGCTTACCAAACAATGGATGTTTGGGTGTAAGGACTATTACTGCCTCATCTTCGATTTTACCTCCTGTGAGCTGTTCGGCTCCTGTGCCAAAATCCAAATCCTTAATTGTTCCCTCTTGATTCAAAGTAACTATGTATTGGAATTTTAAACCTTCACCTTCTTTTTTCATTAAAAAATTATAAAGGTGAACGAAATGTGCCTTATCAATCCCATCAAAAATTCCATCGTGAATTAAAAAGCGAGGACAATGTATATTTTTTTCAATTGCATGGAATAAGACTGCAAGATCATAAATCAATGTGCGCCCCTTATTCTTACCGTATGAAAGATTTGATGGAATTATTACATCCATATTAACCTTGGAATCCTTGTTCTTATTTGCAGAAAATACAAAATTTGCCTCATCTTTATTCTCTGCATAAATAGCATCGTGAACAAAGAAAAATATCCTTCTAAAATCTTTTAACTGTTCTTTTATCTCAATACAAAATTGTTCGATCTCTGCATAGAGTGTAATGCTCGCTTTCTCCCTCTCTGTTACTTCTCTGCTTAAATCCTGATAAGTTTTTAGCTTTCCTTCAAGATCACTCAACCTCTCTCTTTTTTTACTTAAATCCAAATATGCTTCTGACAAATCCTTAATAGCCTCTTTGGCAGAGAGAAATTCAAAGAGTTGAGCACGTTTCTTTTCAAGCTCGGAAATCCGTTTTTCTTTTGTAGAAATTGTCGCTGTTAATTCGGTAACTTCTGATTCTAAAAATTCTTTCCTTGATTGTGCGATCTTCTTTCTGAATTTAATCGCCTCTTCCAAAGTTTTCTTGATATTATTTGCTAGCAGCTCATTCAATTCCTTATACAGATTCTTTATCTTTGTGGGACGTATATCTTCATCGTCATAAGAAAAGCTTTCCTGATAGGCTTCAATTTGTTTGCGATCAGTAAAATTCTGATGCCAAAGCTCCTTAATCTCCTCGGTTAATTTATTCGATTGCGCTTCTACATCGGCATACTGGCTAGCTAATTCAAACTTCCGTATGTGCTGCTCAAAGACAGAGATATTAGCTTGTAATTTATCCAGTTCACTTTCAGCCTGTCCGATGTCTTTCAAGTTATAAGTATCCTCCACGAGAGATTTAACTTCTCTTAATGCAGGTTTCTTTGCTTTTATTTCCGAAATGATTTCGTAATTTTTCTGAAACAACCTATTGCTGATTCCCAGCAAAAATAAATGCAATGGTATTAGTTCAATTTCTTTCGCCCTATCATGCAAATAGTTGATCGGATCTTTAAAGTTAGTTTTCGTATTAGACGACTGCGCTTTAATAAAAAAAGGCATTAATTTCCTAAACCACGTATTTGAATATTTCCCTTCATAAGTCTCATTCTTAAAAATCAGATCACAGAGAATTTTGCTCAATTCATGATCGGTAGAAGTATGCCTGTATTCATTTAGAGTTCCCGTCTTTTTGCCAAACATGATTTCTTTATTTGGATTCTGGAAACCTCTTTTTATAACATAAAGATCGTCCCCAACATAAAACTCAAGAACAATCTTGTATTCTTCCAAATCATTATTCGCCTTTGCAGATTTAATATGACTAGTCTCACCAGACAAAAGGCAATAATCAATTAGGTTTAATAGCAAAGATTTTCCTAAACCATTCAATGACTTCCTGCTGTCTCCATCTTCACCCTTTTTTGCATATACGAAATTGAATCCAGGCTTGAATTCAACGGCTTCAAATAAACCTGCCGGCTCTGAATATAATTTATGCAGGAACATTTGTTTGCTTTAGAAAGATTTTATAATCATTGATTTCTATCAGATCTGCCGACCAAAGAAAGGTAAGCAAATCAAAATATCTTTTGATATTTAATTTTTTATTCCTCTCACTCAATTCCTGAAAAAGACTTTCAATATCATGCACCCTTTGTTTCAGCGCAGCAATTGCCCACCCTCCCATTACAAGAAGATTGTCGTTAATATTCTCATATTTGGTTGGATAAAGCATAGTTAGAAAAGTTGAGGATTTTGAGAATTTGCTCTTTCCGTTTCAGTTGCAGTCTTCTTGCCTATGTCACACTTCTCAAACACCAACAAGATGATCGCAATGCAAATATACAGAGCCTTTGAATTACCTCGATGAGTTTCTGGGAGATAATGTTTTGCCAAATCAACGATATGGTTTGCATCTTCCATTTTGTGATCACAACTTTCACTGCTGCAAAGAGATCTATATTCCCTTTGGACATCGAATACGAATCCAGTGACCACTTCTGGTTCTTTATCTCCTAATAAAACTTCAATTTCATTTTTATGAATCCATACCTTGCGAAACATAAGCTTAACATCCGTGGCTGCATTCGCAGTAAAATTTAATTCGATCTTCTCTTTTAAATCTCGCAGATAATCCGTGCCTGTCTGCATTGTTGAATCTTCAGGCGTAACAGTTTGATTGGCAAAAATATGTTCCAGTATTTCAACGACTAATATTCTATCCGCTTCCTCTGTCTTTGCTTCCTCTGAATAATTCAAATTAACAGTGCTTCCACCATCTGCTTGAACTTGTATGGATTTGTTGCCGGCAGATTGATTCTGATCACTCATGAATTTCCTCCGAGATGGATTTTTGAGTCATTTTGAGCTTGATACTGCTTCGATCCATTTCCTGCTGATTGATTCTGCGTATGATGAATCTTTGTAATATTTTTATTAGTCACAAAAAACCCAATAACAGCCACAAGTGTCGTGACTAACAGGGAGATTAATTCAGTAAGTGCGGGGTTGGCGTTTAGGTATTCAAGCATGGGCGCGAGTTTACTCTTTTTGTATCCGCAGTTGTACTAGAAATTTGCTACCCCTTGCAGAATATCGCCACTGCACAAGTAACCAATGCCTTGGGAGGCTTTTGGATATACCCCAGACGCATCTTTGCCTCTTGAATGACAAAGGGTGCATCCAGAAGATTCGGACACACCACAGGTCGTTTATGGAGACCGATGCCTGACAAGCGGCTTTACTTGTTTTCCAGTATCCATTGCTGGGCTTTGTTCGCCCACGTTAGCGGCAGTTTCACTTTTGCCAGTTCTGCGCCATTCCCAATGATCTTTAACATGCCTTTGCCCCATCCCAAACCGTCTACGGATACTGTCGTAACATCTTTCAATGGCACACGGAAATTATGGCTATATACATCCTTGAATTCCAAGAAGCCGTTTTCAATGATCAATGTCTTGCCGCCGAGTAAGCCGCCAACGCGGTACTTTTTCTTTTCACTGTTTGCCATGGAAAGAGGGGGGAAGAGGCAGAACAGGTGGTATCGCCAAAGCGGGTATCCGACCTGGTAGCCTCAACATCGTTGCCCCGAAGAGCTAGACAGTGAGCAGGTGGATACCCGCTACGACCGTCTAGGAGCGCATAAATGCGCCCACGGAGCTTACTAACGATGGAGGCTACACGAGCATTATATGTTTTTACGGCTAAAAGTACACAAATGCGGTTTTTCCATGCTCGGAATCCGCGAAATAGAAATAAGGATAAAGGTCTTAAATAAGCCAAATCTTTCAAAAATTGCATGAAATACCGCGGATAAAATGCGGCATTTGAGGCAGCGATCTTTTGAAGAGAAAATGTATAATTACCGTGCTTTCCACTCAACATTGATCACAAAAGACTCCATTGGCGAATTGCGTGAGATTCATAAAAGGCTCATGGCTATCACCAAGCCTGGCATGGAAATTTATGCGGTCCTTGCCAACGACTTTGTTCCTTTTCTTGAATCACACTCTTCCTTAAAGCAGGAATTTGAAAGGCGAGCGGAATATGAACAAGACCCCAATGAATTCATGGCTTATGATCTTTTTGAGAAGACTCCATCATTCAGATTTGTATCTGAATTATTGAAAGATTCCGATCACCGGCTTTCCAATCTGATTGATAGGGAAGAATTTTTTAGGGCTCAACAATTCATTTCTGATGTGTGCCTTGAATTAATCTCGTTCGCTGATACAGCTTCGAAAAAAGCAGTACCCATTGAAAAGAATAAACGTGGGAAGGGCAGACCGAAGGAGTCGCAGTTCAAGAATGGCAACATAATCACTTCAATGGCAACCGTAAAAATTCGAAGTAATCCTCCCGTGACTCGGTTCTGCAAAAAAATGTTTGGAATGCCAGTCGGCAAATCTATTCATTGGGTTGATTTATATGTCTGGGTTTATGAAGAACACGAATCGCCTCCTGATGGCTGGAGAAAGCTCGTCGCGCTTATTCAGAGAATCAACAAAAAGATGGAGGCAAGAGGTGAAAATCCAATATTTGAGTTTGATGGTGTAGAGAGCGGAAAAGTAACAAGAGTGCATTAGGCTTCCCGTGACTGTTCCCGTGACTCGCGTGACTAGGCGTGATTTTCGTTGCCTACGATCGCGCCGATGGAAAGCCTGGTCGCCGTCGGCAATGCGTTGAATCTCTATCTTCGAGAAGTCGAGGCGCAGCGTGCATTGTGCGAAAAGTATTTGCCAACTGCTGCTATTCACAGCAAAGGACAGGAGTTGCAGATATATCGTCAGTTTGATCGTCGTGAGGAAACAGCGGCATCCATCCGCAAATTCGGGGACTTATTGCCGAGTTGGGATACGACCCTCGAATGGGCAACGCAAAAGAACCATTTGATCAGAGTGCAGAAATCCATAGAACGAAGAATGGAAAAACATTCAAGACAGCATCCGGTCTACACGCGCGGTGTTGAGTGGGAACACCGCCCTGTTCTCATACACGCGTATAAGTTTGAGCCTGACCCGATACTAAAATTGGAGATTGTACTGCCTGTGGTAAAGCGACACATCGAGGAATTGTCCGTGCATGTTCTTTGCTCTGCACTGCGATGTCACGAGCACCTTGTTCCTGAATTCGTTGCACCGGCAAAGCCACCGTATGAAAGACATGAAACAGAATTTTTAACCCTCACAGAATACTTGTCGCAAACGATGCCAAAAGGGCTACATGTGACGGAGGCAATTTCTTTCATCAAACCAAAATGAAAATAGATACGAGTTAAACGTGCGTAGTGGGGATGCCCTGCACTCGTTCATGAGTGGAAAGCCAGGGCATCCCTTCTGTGCATTTTTTATTTTTATCCCCCATTTTTTATGACAATTGACGCACTAGAATTATCGAACGACTCAACAATAAAAGAAGTTTTTGCATCCGATAAAGACTTTCAAAAGGCAGTATCAGAATTAACCAGAGCAGTCGCAGATGTTGATTTTGGTCATGTCTGCACATCTGTTTTGGGTGATGGTATCGCGATTGTCTTTATCGAGAGATGTATGCTTCAAGATTTAAAGAAATACGTTGATCGAACTGAAGATGGAAAAGAAATGCTCAAAGCCATGATCAATTATATGGAGACGAATTACGCCGAGGAGTCTCTTATTTTCAGAGTGATAGAAGGCTAAATTGGCTTACAAAAGCCAAGATAGACGATATAAGAATTCTATTTTCCCACCAATATTCTATGAAACATGTCCAATCCTTCACTGTCGGCTATATCAGAAAATCTACGGACACCGAGGACAAACAAGTGCGATCATTGGAAGATCAGGAAAAGCTTGTGCGCGAACAATATGAAAGTTTTCCGCCCGAAGAAAAATTGTTCCCTCTGAAAATAATGCTGGAATCAAGAAGCGCCTACCATCCTGGCAGACCGGTATTTAATGAGATGATAGAAATGGCAGATAGAAAACAAGTGCATCGTATCATGGTTCTCGATCCAACACGCCTTTCCCGCAATATGGAAGATGCTGGAAAGCTCATACAGAAATTAGCTGACGGTAAAATCCAAGACATCCTTACTGCTAGCGGAAAAACTTATTGTCGAAGCGATACGGGGCAACTCTTGATGCTCATGCTTGAAACGACAATGGGCTGGAAAGATAGTGCAGACAAAGGAGCGCGAGTGAAAATTGGTATGAGGCAGAAAGCAAAAGAGGGCGGTTCAACCGGTCCTGCGCCAATTGGATATAGGAACGTTGGAATGACCAAAGGGAAAAAATGGCTGGAAATTGACCCTGATACAGGACCAAAGGTGAAGAGCTTGTTTCTTTTGGCATCTACTTCCGCTTATTCATTGTCTGCTCTTTGCGTAGAAGCAAAGAAAATCGGTTTACGGACAAAGCCTACGAGGAAGCACATACATGGTTTGCCGATCAAACAAAGCACTATGCATCAAGTACTTCGGAATCCAACGTATAAGGCGCTTAAAGTGTATCAAGGCGAAAAGTGTCAGGCATCCCATGCACCCTTGGTGGAAACCGAAGTATGGGAGCGTGTACAGATTATTCTTTCGGGACGCAGGACGAACACATGCAGATCGAAAGATGAATTGAAACGCGAATTGTTCCTCCTTGCGGGATGCACTCGCTGCGGCAAGTGTAAGACTCACACGATGAGTCCCGAAGGACCCAAGAAGGGAAAGTACATTTACTATTCCTGCAAGAATCGTAATTCACATTGTCGGAACGCCATTGAGCAGACCGTTCTCATGGATCAGTTCTATGAAAAGCTCTCTTCATTGCAGGTTGAAGACGAGGATATGCCTTTTATGCGAGAGACAATGAAGAAAGACCATGAGCTGTATTACAACAACTTCCAGGGCAAGCGAGAAGCCTTGGAGCGTGAGTATGCCCAGAACGAAAAGGACATTGGCGATATTTTCGCCCATAGAGAGGACGCCCGTAAAATGGGCGTCCTCGATACGATAGATGCAAAACTGGTAACGCTGAAAGCAAAGAAAGAAGAGATACAGAACGCCTTAAATGAACTGCATGACACCAGCAATGACTGGATTAATCATGTTTTGAGGTGCTTCGAACTCGTGAAATTGGCTCAAGAAGCCATAAAGTATGGGTCTCCCGTTACCAGGAGCGCAATCATCAAATCGCTCGGCTCGAACTTCTATGTATGTGACGGGAAGCTAGTCTGTGATTGGGTTTCTCCCTTCCGACAGAAGGCAGAAAGTGAGGGTCGTACAATATGGCTCCCCGACTTGGATTCGAACCAAGAACCCTCTCGTTAACAGCGAGA
>CAZOAX010000027.1:11567-12094 GCA_964577735.1 uncultured bacterium | reverse complement strand
GATATTTTTGAACAAAATCCTCTGCACCTGAAAAAGCGATCTGCGCAATGTATTTTTGAACTTCTTCAGCATCCATCCCAATCCCGTTATCTGAAAAACGGATTGTTTTAGCTTCTTTATCAATCGAGATTTCTACCTTAAAATCTTTATCTGTTGAATTTGTTTGCCCTTGATCAGAAAGAATTTTAAATTTTTGAATCGCATCACAAGCATTGGAAACTAGTTCGCGCACAAAAATATCGCGATCGGAATAAAGCCATTTTTTGATAATGGGAAGAATATTTTCACTGTGGATTTCAAGCGTACCTTTTGTCATAGATGCCTCATTTTTCCCTATAGAATACGGGAATGTAAAATTGGCTGAAATACTTTTCTGCTGAGTGGTTCTTTCAGTTGGCCATTTCCAGCAAATAATTCCTTCAAAACCTCAAAAACCCAAGGAGCGTTAAAAGACCGGACAAATTTGTGATCCCCGATCCATTCCAAAATGATGAGAAATTCAAGGCCCTTTTCTTTCCTGAACGATT